>JBEKWZ010000018.1:0-13422 GCA_049512555.1 Candidatus Sulfotelmatobacter sp.
TCATCAGAAACTTGCCCAGGCGCGGCAGTTCCGAAAGCGAGGCCCGCATGAGATCAAGTCCGGCCCCGCCGTGCATGTGAATATCGACAAACCCGGGCGCCAGCGCCGCGTCGCCGAAATCGACCAGCGAAGTGCCGGCGGGAACTTCTTTCGCGGCGCGCGCGGAAACCCCAGTGATCATCCCGTCCTCCACCACCAGCAGCGGGTTCTGGATTTCCTCGACAGGAGTGTAGAGGCGGGTCGCGGTAAAGATAGTCTTCATGGGGATGAACGATAACCTGAACCGTTTGTCTAACTTTGTCGAACCTTGTCGAAGCGCGACTTGTCCAACAAAAGCCTATCGTATCCGTAACCGCAAGTTCCCGACAACCGTCGGTTCCCCAAAACACGCAGCCTGCGGTGAACCGCCCGCGCAAACGGGCGACGGCGAGTGTTATAATCTCGATGGAATCCGGAAGTTTCCTGCGAAGGGCGCCTGCAGTTCCTCCAGCGCCCACTGCACAAAGTCGGGGAGTGGCTCAGCCTGGTAGAGCACCTGGTTCGGGACCAGGGGGTCGGAGGTTCAAATCCTCTCTCCCCGACCATTTTTTTCAAGGACTTGGCCGCGATTTCTGTTTTTTCGTCTACATCCCTGTAGACGATTTCGTAACGGTCAGAGCACCTGGAACAATCTGGAGTGAATACCTAGACATCATTATCGGCGGTCCAAAGGAACAAAACGTCAGGATGTTCTGGATGGGCATTCTCCCGTTGATATGGTGCGCGAACAGCCTCGATTCTTCCGCTCAACCCAACTTCATTCGGTAGAGCTTCGATTGAGGTTTGTGCCTCAGCCGTTCTTGCAGCTCGATAAATCACGGAAGAAGGATCAAACGATTTGTTCCACCTGACCGTAAAGTCGTCGCTGCACTGTTCTGACAAATAGCAAGACTGACGGCGATATTTCGGTGGGTCACTGACGCCCGGTTTGATCAGACCTGGAAAAAGAGAACTTTGCCGCGCAAGCTTCTGCGCTCGCCGTTCCTCCTCTTTGCGTTGCCCGTACTGCAACAGACCCGCTACCGCGAGCGCCGGGTGGGCGGTTGCAAGCCGGTAGACAGTAGCCTCGAAGGAACTGCCGAAGCGAGCTGCCAGCCTTTCTGCGTTACCCAGGCTAACCGCTGGGCTTGGGAGCAGCGTGGGATGGCATACGTTTCGGCACACCTACAGCTCCATGCTCCGACTGCTTGGCGTGGATGTGAAGGTTCAGCAGGAACTGCTGAGGCACGCCGATGTGCGAACCACGATGAACGTCTACACTCAGGCGGTCAGCGAACAAAAGCGCGCGGCCCATTCCAGTGTCGTGAGAATGGTCCTGGCGTGGGAGAAACGAGCAGAAATGAGCCAACTGGACATTTGTGGACATGGACGAGGCGGTAACGTCTGCAAAGTCCACCGCACTCATCGATACGAAACGGACAAGTTCTGTATAAAACACGGGGTGGCATGAATTCCCTGGATGTGCGCAGGGCAATTCTGAAGGCATTGCCGGATGATCAATATGTCGGTCAGCATGCATATGGGTACAGTGTCTTCTAGCGACGGCGAACGAATGTCGCGGCCAAAATCACGTTTCCACAACAATACTTGGGCGATACCGCCGGGATGGCGAAAGCTCTCTACTTCCGGCCAGGAACCACATCGATTTGAAGCTTCGCGTCGGCGGCAGGCACGTACGTAGTCGGGAGTCCGAGTTCGCGACGAACGATATTACAACCTTGTGCCAGTGCACTCGCCTTGTAAAACGCAATCTCGCGATTGCAGCCCTGACGCCCGAAGCCGCAGTCGTTCGAGATAATCAACATTTCAGCCGGAACATACTTCAGCGCCTTGCGGATTTCCACCGCGACGTCTTCGGGGCGGTCGGCTTGAAGCGCACGGTGACTCACGGCGCCGATGCAGATCTTTTTCTTGAGATCGTGCTTGAAAGGTTCGAACAGCTCAAGGTCCGCTTGGTTGCGGTCTTTCATCTCGAGAGTCCAGACGTCCCCACGGCAGCGCTCCAGGTAGATTTCGATGGAGTTCGCATAGCTGGTGTCCTCCATGACCCGCTGCATATTGGGATTCCCCCAACATGTGTGTATCCACAATTCCACGTCGTCCAGCCCGTCTACTTCCCGGTTGAAGGCTTCAATCATGAACTTCACTTCTTCGTGGTCCTTCCCATACGTGTTAGCCATGAAATGGAAGGTGGGTTCCTCGATCTGGATGCAGCGGCAACCCGCATCGCGGAGCAACAATAACTCCTTGTTCATCGCTTCCGCCATGTCCCAAATGACTTGCCGCTTGTCTTTGTACTTTGGGGTGTGGATGTCCAAAAAGAGGGCCATTACTTGTGAGCAACAGGTTCCGAACTTGAGGGGCTTCCGCGTCTTTCCCTGCGCGATGCGCCACACTTTAGGGTAGTCCAGGGGGCGATGCTCGATTTTGTCGACAACGTGCGGCCAACGCCACCCGGTGTAGATTTCGTTCAGGAGCGTACCCGGCGGATAGTGTAACCACGGCGCTGTGGTCTCCTCGGGTTGGAGGTAATCCCCTTCGAACCCGGCCCAGCGCTGAAGCGGATAGTGGTGCCAGGCACGCCCGGCGAGGTCTTCATCAACGTGAAAGTCGCCGTGTGAAACGATATCCAGGCCCGCGCGCTCCTGGTCGCTGATCACCACGGCCAAGGCATCCTGAAATTTCTCGCGGAAACGAATGTCCTGCATGCAGGTGTCGAGGGGGCGCCCCCACATGCTGATGTCAAACCAACGTGGACGCGGAAACGATCCGGTGGTGGTGCTCGGGAGAATTAAGTTGGCAGTTGCAGTAAACATGAGTTCCTCGGAAGAAGAAGTTTCAGTTATACGAAAACACTGCAAAACGGAAGGCCCGTCTGTAAGGGCTCAGATCATAATTGTGAATTGCCTGAACATCGCCGCGAGAATACCTCCTGTTTTGCTGGCATTCGTGACTTCGCGATCACCTATTTCACCCAATTGGGGTCCGCCTGTGCGGTTCTGGGAGCCGATTTTGCCACGGCATCGGGATTGAACGCATCGACCAGCGATATCATTTTCAATCCTTTGCGCAACGCTTCCTCACTGGCTTTTGTCTTGACCCCAATTTCGACCGTCTGTCCCGGCAACACGTCAAAGTAGTTGTCGGAGACTTCCAGATCGGCATCGTCAGAAGAGATGTACACACTCCTCGCCAAAACGGGAGAAGTAACCTTCAACCGATATCCATCGATGGCCTTCGACAGTTCGGTTTTCAGCGTCACAGCCGGCAGATGAATCTCCACCGTTGGCGCCAGATAAATCAAATTAGAAGAGACCACGCCGCCGGAAACAGCCAGCTCTGTGGAAACCGCGACTTTCGTCAGATCCATTTCTCTGATCGTCATCAGTTCCGCCGCAGAAAGCTGCATATAGATTTTGCTGGACAACGGTGTGACTTCTACGTTTTCCTTTTTCTCAACCAGCATTTTGCCATCAAATGTCATGACCCTTAACCGGAGGTCACCTGTGACCGGCACAGTTTTGTCCGAAACTACGTAAACGGCCACGCCGCCGTTCTCCCGATGCGGCGAAACGAGTAAGTCGTTGTAGAAACGACGGGCATAGTAGTGCAAAGCTTTCCACCGGCCGTAATAATCGATGCTCGACCAGGAAGCCACTGGCCAGCAGTCATTGAGCTGCCAATAAATCGCGCCCATATTGCGTGGACGATTGCGGCGCAAGTGTTCTGTTCCGACCTTGATCCCTTCGGCCTGCAACACCTGGCTCGCGTAGAGAAACGAAGGAAAGTCCTTTGGTTCGGGATAGTCCCGCAGCATGTACTCGCGAATTTTCGCGTTTCCCGAAGTGTTCTTCTGGTGCGCCAGCATCACGGGAGTCAGAATGCTGGTGCGATCTTCCGGAAGCGTAAAGCTCTCCACCGTCTGAAGTTCCGGGAAAGACTGGAAACCGTACTCAGTCATGAAGCGAGGAGTGGTCTTTTCATACCCCTGAAATGGCAACATGCCGTGCCACACGGCCCAATTGTGCGCGTCACCAGACTGGTAGGAATCCGAAACGTCCTCGTAATCCGCACTGGGAGAACTGGGCCAGTAGGGCGTCTCCGGAGCATACCGTTCGACCGCACGAGCAATCACACCACTAAAGAGCGTCAGATAGTCCTGCCACATCCGCCGCGTAGCTTCCTGATTCAGAGTGCTTGTGATGTCCTTATGCCATTCCCACGAGGCTTCGGTTTCGTTGTTGCCGCACCAAAGCACGATGCTTGGATGGTCACGCAGACGCTTAATCTGGTACTCCACTTCGAGCGCCACGTTTTCTTTGAAGGCATACGTGCCGGGTTGCCACTCATTGCCGAACATGAAGTCTTGCCAGATCATGATTCCCAGTTCGTCACACAGAGAATAGAATTCGTCGGTCTCGTAATAACCGCCACCCCAGTGGCGAACCATGTTCATGTTCGTGGCTTTCGCAGACTCCAGGACGCGGCGGTAATCCGCTGTGGTGACGCGCGTCGGGAAACTGTCGAAGGGAATGACGTCTGCTCCCTTGGCAAATACGGGAATCCCGTTCACCAGAAATTCGAACGACCGGCCCCACTGGTCCACGTCGCGCCGGAGCACGATGGAACGGAGCCCTGTGCGAACGGTCTGTTCATCCTGAACGCGGGCACCCGTTTGGAGGTTCACGCGAAACGCGTAAAGTGGCTGGCTGCCATAACCATTCGGATACCAGAGTTCTGGATGCGCAATATCGATGGGCAAATCGATGTGGTTTACACCCGGATTCAGATCAACGTCCCGCGATACGCTGGCCTTGTGATCACCTCGTTCATACGTAACAGTTACTTTGGCAGAAGTTTTTTGTGCCGAAGTGATTTCGCTCTCCACCACAAGGTGGGCAAGGTCAGCGCTGATATCGCGTTGACGCACATGGACGTTGGAGATCTTTGCCTCGTCCCAGACGTCCAGTTTTACGGGCCGCCAAATCCCGCTCAAGACGAATCGCGGTCCCCAATCCCATCCATATTCGTACGCTGCTTTACGGAGGTACGACTTTTCGGGTGTTTGTGTCTGATGCCGCCAGAAATCGCCGGTCGCAACTTTGGTCGCCTCTCTTATCGGTGCGGGAAAGACCACGAGCAAGTGGTTGGCACCTTGTTTCAGTTGAGGCTTAGCGTCAACACGCCACTCACGGAACATATTACTGGCTGTAAGGAGCAATTCTCCGTTGAGGTACACCTGGGCAGGGCCATCCAGACCCTCGAATACCAAATCGATGTGGTTGCGTTTCAACATCTCAGGCGTTACCTCGAAGGTGCTTCGATATTCCCAACTGGAGTTCTCAATCCATTGCAGTCCGGCTTCGTTAGAACGGAAGAATGGATCCGGAATCATTTTGTTTCGTAGCAGATCCGTGTGAACAACGCCTGGCACTTCGGCGGGATACCATTTCCCATCCGTGGCCGCTGCCCCTGTTTCTTGACGAAACTCCCAGCCTTGATTGAGAAAGATCGCCTTCCTTTGCGCCAATGCTGCTTGAGCAAAGCCAAGCAACATCATCAGACTTACGACCAGTTCGAACAAAAGCCTTCCGTTGCCGCGATGAGCCACGATCATGATTGCCTCCCGGATCGATAACGTTACCGTTTTCTCTCTATTCAAATATCAAGAAGCTCCGAACGCGCAAGCATACATCAGCGACACTGCTTCAGATTCAATTTCGTCTATTGTTGATTGAGTTGCAGGCTTCTGCTGACAATTTCCCGGCTTTGCAGATCGTGAGCGTAAACTGGTCCTTGATGCAGATATGATCAAGACACCACACTTCAGCCGTCGTAACTTTGTCCGACTCGGGGTAGGGGCCCTGCTCTCCGTTCCCGCGAATCGGTTGCTCGCGCAGCAGGGTATGGGGGGCCACACGGCCAAGCCTGCTCCGAGAGCCGCGCCCTCCGGGCGCCCCTTCAACGCGCATTTCGTCGACATTGCCGCTGACGCAGGCCTGCACGCGCCGGTGATTTATGGCGACGAAGGGATGGCCAAGTACATCGTAGAGTCCACCGGATGCGGCTGCGCATTCATTGATTACGACAACGATGGGTGGATGGATCTGTTTGTGCTTTGCGGTACTCGTCTCCGAGGAGTTCCCGAAGGGACGACGAATCGACTGTACAAGAACAACCGGGACGGAACGTTTGCGGACGTCACAGAAAAGGCCGGTTTGTGCTCGCTCGGGTGGGCCTGCGGCGTCTGCATCGGAGACTACAACAACGACGGTTTTGACGATATTTTTTTCACCACTTTCGGGCAGAACTTCCTCTATCGCAACAACGGCAACGGAACGTTCACCGATGTGACCAAAAAGGCCGGGCTTTGGAGCGATCAACAGAGGTTCGGTGCGGGCTGTACCTTCGTGGACTACAACCGTGACGGATACCTTGACCTGTTCGTTTCGAACTACGTGCGCTTCTCCTTCGAAACTGCAGGAGTTCCCGGCGATAACCCCTACTGCAAATGGAAAGGAATCCCGGTCGAATGCGGGCCTCGCGGGTTGGGGACGGGCAAGCACTCACTCTATCGAAATAATGGCGACGGAACATTCACGGAAGTGACGCAGGAAGCGGGTATTAATCGGGCTGCGGCCACTTATGGCCTGACCGTCGTGGCGGCGGATTTCGATGAGGACGGTTGGCAGGACATCTACGTCGCCTCCGACTCGACTCCCAGTCTTTTATTCATGAATAATCGGGATGGAACCTTTCGTGAAGAAGGAGTGCTGCGAGGCGTAGCCCTGAGCGAAGACGGCATGGAGGAGGCGGGCATGGGAGTCGGGGTCGGCGATTACGATCTAGACGGACATCTCGACATATTCAAAACTCATTTTTTGGACGACTCCAACGTCCTCTATCACAACGATGGCAAGGGAAATTTCGATGACGCAACGGGGACGTCTCGCATCGGGGTGGAAACTCGATACATTTGCTGGGGAGCAGGCATTGTTGACCTGGATAACGATGGTCTTCCAGACCTCTTCATGGTTACCGGCCATGTTTACCCGCAAGTGGAACGAACTCTGCCGCAATATCCCAGCAAGACTCCGCGCGCTGTCTTTCGAAATCTGGGAAAAGGAGTCTTTGAAGAACTCATCCAGGAAGCCGGCCCTGGCGTAGAGGCGTCCCACTGCAGTCGGGGATCCGCTTTTGGAGACTTTGACAACGACGGGGACATCGACATACTGATCATTAATTTGAACGAGCCTCCGTCGCTGGTGCGGAATGACCTGAGCGGCAAGGCGAACTGGATCAAGGTGAAATTGGAGGGCGTAAAGTCCAATCGCAGCGCCATTGGGGCCAGGGTTCTCGTCCATTACGGGGGCCAGACCCAGGCGCAAGCCGTCTTGAGCCAATCCAGCTTTTTTTCCTGCAACGACCCCCGTTTGCATTTCGGCTTGGGGACTTCCACTACCGTTGACATCGACGTCTATTGGCCCAGCGGACTCCACGAAACTTTCAAGCAATTTCCTGCGAATCGACTCGTTACGATTAAGGAAGGGGTCGGGCCGATAGCCAACCGCGGCTGGTCCAAAACCTGAAGAATCACTCGTTCCAGGTGCGCACGCGGCCAAGACTCTGCTTGTAGCTTTGTTACTGTTCGACTCGCGGGACAGGTTGGCATCCGCAGGACCTGCGGATGATCAGTTCCGTCGGCAGAGTGACCCGTGCCTGGAGTGGGCGCGAGTCGGAGCCGCGCGGACGCCGAATCCAATCCAGCAAAAGGCGGGTTGCGCTTTGCCCCAATTGCGCGGCCGGTTGACGCACGGCTGTAATCGGCACTGCCAGCAAAGCTCCGAGTTCGAGGTCATCAAATCCGATGATCGCAACCTCCTGAGGCACATCGATCCGCTCCCGCTGCAGAGCTCGCAAAACCTGGATCGTGGCAACGTTGTTGAGCGTAAACAGGGCAGTTGGTGGTTTCGGTGCGCGAAGCCTGTGCACAACCTTGGCCCCCACCGCAGATCCTTGGTCAACGACCACGAACTGCGGCTTCAAGCCCGCCTGCATCATCGCCTTTTCGTATCCGCTCATTCGATGACTGACGGAGTTGAACTGGCTGTCATAAGCCACACAAAGAATCGACCGATGCCCGTGCTCAAGCAGATGCTTTACCGCCTTCTGCGCCCCCTCCTCGTTTTCGACCATCACTTCCCCCGCCTGCAATCCAGGAAAAGTGCGATCCAGCATCACCACCGGAATCCCTCGCGCCTGAAGCTCTTGCAACTGGGAAACGCAGTTCGCATTCGTGGGTACGATCAGAATTCCGGCGACGCTCCTGGCTTTCATCATCGCCAATTCACATGCCTCTCGCTCGGAGTCGCGCTCGGAGGCAAGCAGCAGCGTCATATAGCCTTGCTTTGCTGCCAATTCCTGCACGGCATGGGCGCAGATGGAAAAGAAAGGGTCTGCCAAATCCGGCAAGATAAGTCCGATGGTTCGCGCGGAATGGCCCTTAAGGATGCGGGCAGCCTCATTGGGCTCGTAACCGAGCCTGTAGATCGCGGCTCGGACCCGGGCCGCGGTCCTCGGACTGACCAGGCTGCCTCCGTTCACAACCCGTGAAACGGTCATGGTCCCGACTCCGCACGCTCGCGCCACGTCGGCAAGGGTCGGACTCGCCGACCGTCTCTTTGGCATTGGCTCCCCCTGAAACCAAACTTGTGTTCTGGATTTCGTGATCGTTTACGGTGCTTCAGAATTCTGACGGTTCCATCTTCAATACGCAAATCACACATAGAATTGTCCGGCCACGGTTACGATCCTGATGGGGGTGACCGGCTCGCAGCGTCACGGTGATCGCAAACGGATGTTCTTTAGAAAATCGATATACTGGCTGATTTTTGCCTTGACAACGCTCATAGACCCAACATATAAGTTCGCCTCAAGGTATGGTAACGATACCAAGAGTGCTAGCTCGGGTAAAGAGGAGGCAGTGATGCACATCTGGAAGCTTGGGGCTCGTTTGACGGCTGTTCTCATTCTTGCGCTCGCTCCTGCGGCCGTATGGGGGCAGAACGTATACGGAACCATTGCCGGAACTGTCACCGACAGCACCGGCGCCACGCTAGCCGACACCAGCGTGAGGTTGATCAATCTGGACAACAACGAAAAACACACCATGGCAACGGGTGCTTCCGGCGACTATACCTTCGTGAATATTCAGCCCGGCCGCTACAAAATCGAGGCGGAGAAAAACGGTTTCAAGAAGTTCGTGCGGGAACCGATCATTGTGGAAATCGAAAGCGGCCTCAAGGTTGACATCGCCCTGCAAGTCGGTGCGCAAAGCGAGACGATCGAGGTAACCGGCGCGCCGCCTTTGCTTCAGCCGGAAACAAACTCGCTGGGGCAAGTTGTCGAACAAAGATCAGTCACGGAGCTGCCCCTGAACGGCCGCAACCCACTCGCCTTAGTGGCATTGGTGCCCGGCGTGGTCCCGCAGGGCCAGCCCTCAGCTGGAAACGGCTCCGGTAGCAGCCCGGTCGGCGCGAATCCTTTTGCTCTGGGAGATTTTCAGGTTGGCGGCGGCATGGCCGGTCAAAGCGCGATCGTGATTGACGGTGTGCCTACCAATGGGGCGTATCTCAATGTTGTCACCGTAATCCCGACGCAAGACGCCATCGAGGAATTCAAGGTGCAAACTAACAACCTGGGTCCGGAATATGGGCGTTTTGCCGGTGGAGTCATCAATCTTTCTACAAAATCCGGGACCAACAAATTCCATGGTTCGTTCTACGAGTTCTTGCGAAATAAGGTATTGAACGCAAACGACTACTTCAGCAACAATGCAACTCCGATTGTCCCGCGTCCTCCATTTACCCAGAACCAGTTCGGAGTCAACGGAGGCGGATTCATCATCAAGGATAAGCTGTTCTTCTTTGGCAGCTATGAGGGTTTCCGTCTGCGCAAGGGAAGCGCCTTCAGCACCTGGGTTCCTACGGACGCAGAGCGAGGCGGCGACTTCTCTCAAGTTGGCAGCAGCGGAACTACGGCTGCTTTGACGATTTACGATCCAACGACTAGCACCAACTGTGGTGCTGGCGGTGTTTGCCGGACAGCCTTCCTGGGCAATGTGATTCCTTCGGCTCGAATCGACCCAACTGCGCAAGTCCTGCTGAGCTACTTTCCCGAGCCCAACCAGACGAACAACCCCAACGGGAACTTCGCGGAGAGCTACAGCACGGGCGGCGACGTGAATCAGTACAATGGCCGCATTGACTACAACCTGAGTGCGAAGCAGAGGATTTACGGCCGCTACACTCACTCCTACATCCTCTCGCTGCCCGACAATCCGTTCAGCCAAATCTGCACCGACCGTTGCACCGAAACCACCAAGGCCCAACAAGTATCCTTGGGGGACACGATTGCTTTCTCACCCAAGACCATCTTAGACCTGCACTTAGGTTACACCCGGTATGAATACGTGCGGACGCCTCTCAGCGAGGGCATCGATCTATCGAAGTTTGGACCTAACTGGGCGGCACTCGCCAGCGAGATGACCTACACCCACATCCCGCAGGTGTGCGTTTCGCAGCAGTCGGCTGACAATCGCTGGGGCGGCGGTTGGTGCGCGCAGGGAACCGGAAGCGGCATCGGCGCCTTTGATGTCACCCCCAGCTTCAGCCCGGTGCTGACCCATATCTTGGGACGGCACACGCTGAAGATCGGCGGAGAGTATCGTATCCTCCGCAACAACTACTACCAGAGTAACGATCCGGCCGGCTTGTACCAATTCAATGCGAAGTCGACGGCGGCCAATCCCGAAGATTCTACCCTTGGCACTCCTGGCGCGAACGGCAGTAGCGGCAACGGCTTCGCTTCCTTCCTGCTGGGATACGGGGATAGCGGCAGTGTGACCGAACCGGCGCGAACCGCTGACCAGAATCTCTACGGAGCCATCTTTGGCGGGGATACCTTCCAGGTGACCCGGAAGCTCACGTTGAACCTGGGCGTGCGCTTTGACCTACAGGGGGACTGGACCGAGCGTTATAACCGCATCGTGGCTTTGAATACGACGGAGGCCAGTCCACTGCTCACCCTGGATCCAGCCTTGTCCGCTACCTACCCCAATCTGAAGGGTGGCTATGACTTGGTTGACTCCACTCGGCACTCGAGTCGCAGTCCATTCCCAGCTTGGAAGCATATCAGCCCGCGTATAGGCGCCTCCTACCAATTGGACCAGAACACGGTGGTCCGGCTGGGCTACGGGATGTTCTTCCTGCCGGTTGACGTGCGCTGGGATGACGCACCACACAACTTGTTCATCAACTCCTTCAATACGCCGTGGCTGACGTATCAGGCCGACGGAGTTACTCCAAAAGCAACGATCTCTAATCCTTTCCCGGACGGAATTACTCCGCCCTTTGGCAGGAACCAGGGCCTGATCGACGTGCAGGGAAACGGTAACGGTGCAGCTTTGTCCAACTTCCCGGCGCCGTACGTTCAACAGTGGAATCTCGACATCCAGCGGCAGTTCCCTGGCAACCTCCTGGTTGATCTCGCTTATGCAGGTTCCAAAGGCACGCATCTACCGGAGCATAGTCAGGATCTCGACCAACTACAGCCGCAGTATCTGCCCACTGGTCAAGTGGGAAACGCCGCGGCGCTAAGTCAGATCAGCTACCTAACGGGGCAGGTGCCCAACCCATTTGCCGGCAATTGCACAGCTCCCGCAGTCTGCACTGGACCTGTCCAATCGGGTAATGTGGGAACCAACGCGACGGAAAAACAGGCTCTGCTCCTTCTGCCATACCCGCAATTTGACGACGTGAGCATGGAAGAGCCGGATAACCGCGATTCCATCTATCACTCCATGCAGTTGAAGGTGCAAAAGCGGTTCTCGGCGGGTGCACAAGTGCTCGCTTCCTACACCGTTTCCAAACTGATCGATAACACCAACTCGGAAATCAACTGGCTGGAAGCAGCCTCACCGAGCTGGGGCGACGCCAACGCCTACAATCTCCGCGGCGAGCGCAGTCTGGATGGCTTCGACGTTCCACAGCGTCTGGTGATGGTTGCCGTTTTGGACCTGCCCGTTGGCCACGGGAAGAGGTTCGCAGCCAACGCCGAGGGAGTCACCGACAAGCTGATCGGCGGGTGGGGAGTTGACCCCATCATCACTTTCCAGCGTGGCTTCCCCATCATTGTGGGTGGCTGCCCCAGCCCCCTGAGCAACGTCGGCATCCCGAACGTCGGCTGCGCCCGTCCGGACCGAACGGCCTACTCGCATCTTACGTCCGGATCGCTCACCCAGCGGTTAGCTCAGTGGTATGACACTTCGGTGTTTGTCCCTGCCCCGGACTACAGCTACGGCAACGATTCACGGGTGGAGCCGAACATACGCGCGGACGGCATAAAGAACTTTGACTTTGGGATCTTCAAGAACACGCGGTTTGGTCCGGAAGACCGGCTGGGCCTGGACTTCCGAGCCGAGTTCTTTAACGCCTTCAACCGGCCACAATTCAATCCGCCCAACGGATATGGTTCCACCTTTGGGCAGGTTACTGGACAGTACAACTTGCCACGCGTCATTCAATTCGGTTTGCGAATGACGTTCTAACTCATAAAGGTCTGTGTCCGGACGGGACCCTTCCCGTCCGGACACAACGATTCTTCCCTCCTTGCCTTCCACCCATGGGCTGGTATTCTCAGTTCTGAACCATGTTCTCAACTGTGTTCTGAACTATGAGAATCGCCACCGTAGCCGCGTTGTTTTTTCTTACGCTCTCGCTTTTGGCGTCCAGACTCGCGACTGGCCAGTCGTCCGAGCAGGACATCGAATCATCTTTCCGTGCGGGCCAGGCTGCGCTCAGACAGGGCGACTTTACCCGCGCGACCGAAGAATTCAAGAAGGTGCTCACTCTGGACCCAAACCTGCTTGAGGCGGAGGTCAACCTGGGCCTCGCATACCAGAGCCTACTTGACTACGATTTGGCGGCCCGTCATCTGGCCAAGGCGCTCCGCGAAAGGCCGGACCTGCCAAGCCTCAATGTCATTGTCGGCATGGATTACCTCAAACTCGGCTCTCCAGAAAAAGCCACTCCCTTCCTCGATCGCGCATTGAAGCTCGATCCTTCCAACCGTGATGCGCATGAGGCCATGGCTTTGTATCACTTGAGTCAGGGAAACTTTCGAGGCGCGGCCGAGCAGTTCCGTCAGATCGCCGCCCTCACATCCGATAAGGCCGAGGCATGGTTCAAACTTGGACACCAATACCTCGATCTGGCGGCGCGTTTGGCCTATCGAGGTGCTCGTCTTTATCGAGAGTCCGCTTGGGGGCATCGTTTCCTTGGCGATACATTGTTAGAACGCAATCGCTGGGAAGAGGCCACGCAG
>JBEKWZ010000019.1:0-13193 GCA_049512555.1 Candidatus Sulfotelmatobacter sp.
TCGTCTTCGGTCAACATCTCTCCACTAGCCTCGCCCTTATGATTGCGCAGCGCCACCGGAACCAGCTCTTCCTGAATGCGTCCGTCTTTATAAGCCGCATCCGCCAGCCGCTGCGAGCGCAGCGCGAATTCATCCTGCATCTCGCGGGTGATGCCCTGCTGCGAACCATAGAGCTCTGCTGTGTTCGCCATATACGACCCGCAATAAGTATCCAGAAGCGCCACCATCAGCGAATCTTCCAGCTTGCCGCCCGGCGCCAGCGTAAACCCATCGCGCCCGCGAATCACAAACGGCGCCTGCGACATGGCCTCCATCCCGCCGGCGAGCACAATCTTCGCCTCGTCGGTCTGGATCATCTGCGCCGCCGACACGATCGCCTGCATGCCCGACCCACACAGCCGGTTCACGGTCAGCGCCGGAGTCTCAATCGGCAGCCCGGCCCGCAATCCCACGTGCCGCGCGCCATACAGCGCGTCGCCGGAAGTCTGCTGGGCGTTGCCAATAACGACGTGATCGAATTCCTTGGCGTCAATCCCGGAGCGCTCGATTGCTCCTTTCGCGGCCACGGCCGCCAGTTCCTGCGCGGTAAAGTCCTTCAACTTGCCGCAATAGCGGCCAAAGGGCGTGCGCGCCCCACTGACAATGGCAATGTCCCCTGGCTTCAGCATGATTTCTCTCGAGGTCGCACATGGAGGGGCGGACGCCCTCGTCCGCCCAGCCCGCGATATGTACCCATGGTGGAAGTCGTGGCGCTATCCCCCGGACGAGGCGTCCGGGGCTCCACGAGGATTCTCCCCCACTCAATTTCCGGCAGAAACTCAATCAGAATCGATCAGAGTCGCTATGCCAAACTCGTTAGTCTAGCAGCGCGTGAGCAGGTTTGACCATTGAGAGCCGATATCGTGATACGCTCGGCGACCGAAGGAGGAATCCGGATGGAACAGCGCGTCAGCCTCATCACTCTCGGCGTAGCCAACCTCGAGCGCAGCCGCGCATTCTACGAGCGCCTGGGATGGCGCCGGTCGATGGCGCAGACAGAAGGCATCGTCTTTTTTCAAGCCGGAGGCATGGCCGTTGCTCTTTACGCGCGCAACGAGTTAGCCAAGGACGCGAACGTCCCCGCCGACGGCCACGGGTTCGGCGGAATCACGCTGGCCTACAACGGTCGCACTCGCGCGGAAGTGGATTCCGTGCTCAGCGAAGCCGCCGCCGCGGGAGCGAAGATCGTAAAGCCCGCTGAAGAGGCTTTCTGGGGCGGCTATTCAGGATATTTTTCTGACCCGGACGGTTTTCTATGGGAAGTGGCGTGGAATCCAGGGTTCGCGATCGCCGAAGATGGTAGCCTTCGTCTTCCGGATTAGGCCTACGCCACCGCGCCCGCGGCCAGCGCCGGACCCAGCGCGATGATCTTTCCCGGTCCCTGCGCCATGGCCTGCGCCAGCGCGTGCTCGGCGCGATTGATCACTTCGGTGACGACATCGACGGGATCGTATTCCGTGCGGATCACAGCTTCGGCCAGTCCGGCGGAAAACTGCGCGGTATGCCCCTGGCTACCATCGTCCTTCGCCGGCAGCCGCACGTCAGAAACAATTTTGCGCAGCTTTTCGACCGCCAGCATGGCTTCTTTCTCCGCGGTCTCGCCCAGCAGGATCGCGATCGTCATGGTGTCGTAGCGAAACGCCAGATCGTTGGTGCGGATGCTGGCGGCAATCAGCTGTCCCGCCCGCGCCATCACCGACTGCACTTCCGCCTCGCCATATTCCTTGAGCATGGCCGCGCTCCTGCCGAACTGCAGCAGCAGCACGGAAAGCGCCGACGCGTTTTGAATGGCACGTTTACTCTCGGCCAGCAGCAGATCGATATAAGAAGCCCGCTTCAGCAATCCTGATTTCTCGTCGGTGACCGACAGATTCTTCACCAGCCGCCGCAACCCGGCGTTGTTCAGCGCGATCACCATCTGCTCCGACAGAGTTTTCAGCACCACCATGTCCGACTGCTGCCATGTGCGGGGCCGGCTGTGCACCAGCACCAGCATGCCCACAATTTCTTCGCCGTCGCTGAGCGGGATGGCCAGCAATGACGCAGCTCCCAGCTCAGTCACCGCCTTGCGTGCGGCCTGCAAGGCAACCGCCTTGGGCGCGTCCTCAATCGCCAGCGGCTCTTGTCCGTCGACCGCCTTCTGCAGGCACGCGACCAGTTCGCCAATCGCCGAATGACTGGCCTTCTTGTGGCCCTCGATGCAGAACTCTTCCACCGCGGTCGCCGACGAGCCGGCCTTGCCCATGGCCGCGATGCAGCGCGTCGCTTCCCAATGCGTTCCAATCTCGCGCACCGCGGTGTTGAGCACCGCCGGGGCGGTGCCCTGGTGATAGAGCTTGCGCGAAATCTCGGCCACGCGCGTAAACGCCCGCACGTCAGTTGCCTGATCGGGAGGCGGCACCGGCGCGGCAGCAGGAGCCGCAGCAGCCACCGGAGCCGGAGGCAACGGCGCCGATCCCGCATAACGCGGAGTCACGCCTGCCGACATGTACAAGCGCTGCAGATCCTCGTTGCGTTCTTCCTCGCGCGGAAACAATTCCTGAATTCTCTGCAGGCGCTCGACCGCCTTGTTGCGCATCCCGTACTGCACCAGGATTTCCGCCTGCAGCATCAAGTCCTGCAGCGTCGAAGCCCCCAGCGTCGGCCCCTCCACGTGGGCCGGTTCGGGCGTCTTGCTGGCAGAACTGAAGCGCGACGAGATGACTTTGAATCGTCCCTCTTCGACCTTGCCTTTCAGCAGATCCAACCGCTTCAGATGCCCGGCTTCATAGGGATCGACTTCGGCGGCACGGTCCAGGCACTCGGCGGCCTTGGCAAACTCGCCTGTGCTGCAATACAGATCAAACAACTTCAGCAGGGTCTGGCAATAGTCATTTTCGCGATTGGAGGCGTTATAGAGTTCGCTGAGGAATTCCAGCATCTCCGGGCAGGCGCGGCGCGCCGCCGTGATGTCTTCCATGATGGCGATAAACTGGCGGCGTTCGCCGCGGCGCCGCTGGAATTGTTCCAGCTTGCGCGCCAGCGCCACCGCAGCCTCATCCTGCTCACCATCCAGCAGGCTTCCAATCAGCGAAATGACCTGCTGCACCCGCCCCGGATTCTGCTCGAACAGCTGCCATACCAACGGCTCGGCTTCGGCGTTGCGGCCCGCCGCCAACAGCGCGTCGGCATAGGTTTCGCGCAACCCCACCGTGACCTGCCCGGAGTTCATTTGCGATTCAAGAATGAAGATGGCTGCTCCCGCCTGTCCTTGCGAAAGCAAAGTCTTGCCGTAGGCCAGGGCGATGCCCTGATCCGAAGCATCTTCCTGGTAAGCACGCTCGTACCACTGCGCGGAGTCGCCGCCGTCGGCCGTGGCCAACTGCGCCACCTGCTGAAAGGCCAACGCCGCCGCCCTGCGGTCTCCGCGCTCCGACGCCAGTTCGGCCACGCGCTGCAGGTTGGCCCGGTTCGGTTCCAGGGTCACAATGCGGTCCAGAATCTCGGCCGCTTCCTGCTTCTTGCCGAGTTTCACCAGATCTGACAACGCCGCTTCGTAGGTGCCAACAGCCAGTTTTTTATTGGAGCCTTCCAGCAATTGGCCAAAGCGGAATTTCTGCTGCCACGTCGGACTGCCATGCCGCGCCAGCTTCTTATAAGTCAGGCTGGCGCGAGTCGCATCCCCGGAGGCTACCTGGCGCTCGAACAAATCGCCCAGCAACTTGACCGCGTCGTGATTGCGGCTCAACGACAGGCATAGATCCGCGGCCAGCTGCCGCACCACGTCGTTCTCCACATCGTCCCGCAGCACAAGGAGATATTCGTCAAGGGCTTCCGGAGTCTTGCCTTTCTGCAAAAGCTTCTCCGCGCGCTCCACGCGCTTCGCTATCTCGGCTCGGTCCAGTCGTTTTGTGGTGTCAGGCATGCGGAATCAGGCGGAGTAAACCCTCCACCGATTCTAGGAGCGTGCTCCAGCAGCAGCAATGCGGTAACGACCAGTAGCGATTACGAAGGTCACGCCCGCGGGCGTTGAGGTAAGGGTGACCAACGCGATCTGGACTCCGTGAGCGAACGATATTTCAGGCGGTTTCCTGCCCTCGTGGCGACGAAAACCGCTGTCGCACCTGGTTCCACTCCTCGGTTGAGAACAGGCGCGGGCCCACTTCAATAAGGCGGGGAGTCATATTAAAGACGGCCACCCGGGTCCAGGGCCTGCCGTCCCGCATCCGAAGGCCTTTTTCATTCAGGTCACTGACAATGCTGGAGTAAGGGAAATCCTGCACCAGCAACTCCATCATCAGCATGAGCGTCCGATTCTCGACGGGATCGACTTCCAGGCGCTGGCAATCGTCGGAAATGCGCAGTCCATAGGGAATGTCTTCATTAAACGCGCCCGGGGTTGGAGCTTCCGACTCGGGCAGCTCGCGCCGCCATTCGATCGACACCATTTGCCATCCCGCCGCCGTGCGCTGGCGGATGACCTCGGGATTAAACGGCCCGGAAACCACATCACGAATCCGTTCAAAATGCGCCATGATAAGCCTCCCATGAGTTGGTTCTTCGGGATTAAGGAACCCGCAATCGATCTGCCAAGACCCTGCCCCTCTGCGAACCCCCTCAACTAGCTCCCGCCGCTGGGACAATCGCAAGCCGGTGGTCGGGCTCGAACCGTCTTGACTGTCCATTTGTGCAAATCACTGTTCGCATCTGGACGCCTGCGGGCATGTCGTCTCCCACGCACTTGCGTAACCTTCGCGCCAATCCTCCTCGACCTATACTCGCGTCATGGCCATCGTGCGACTCATCGCGATTCTGCTGCTGGCTTCGCTCGCGAGCGCTCAGGAACTCTCCAGCCCTAAAGTCGGCCAGTCCAACACACCAAAACCGAAACTTCCGGTCGTCGACGACCGCGCCTGTCCCGGCAAGGGCACGACCGTCCCCCACTTCAAAATCACCCAAGCCGACCGCATCTACACCTCATGGCATGACACCGGCAAACCCGTCGGCACGCTCAAGGCAGGAGAAGAAGTGACCATTCTCGCCGGATTGAACGTGGTCCGCGAACCCGACACGGCGATCATCAAATATGTGGGCCCCGATGCCGATCCTGCCCTCAAGGTCGGAGACACAGCGCTCGGATACGGCATAGAGGACTTAGAAAGCGGCGGGGTCTTTGTTTTCTGGTCGAAGGGAGTCTGGTTCGCGGTGTGGACCGAAGCGGTTGCGGAAAGAGGCCAATGCGGTTTCACCATGGGCTTCGGCCAAGGCGGATGCGAAATCGACATAATCAAAGACGGAGTCAGTGAATGGTGGGTCGAGGTCAAAACCAGCAGCGGACTTGTCGGCTGGGTCCTGGCCGACAAATTCAATCACGACAACCCAGTCTCCGTGAACTTCTCCGATCTGTGCCACTTCGGGGAAGACTGAAGGTTTGCTTTCGAAGGTCCCAGCCTTCATGGAACTGCCTCAGATCAAGCATCCTGATGGAAATCGGGCAAGTAATAAGTAATAGGCTCGAACTCTTGCAGATACAAATCTCTACTATTCGCCGGCCCGTTTCGACTTATACTCCCTGAAGAGTCGTGGCTGGCTTATCAGGGCCGCGGGCTCTACCCAAGGCTTATTCCGCTTCTGTAGCAAGTTGGCGGAGACCCTTCCTCCGGCTTGTTACTCAGTACCGCGCGCCGTACTTGAGTGGAGGCAGTATGAGTAGATTCAGTTCCACCCTCGCAGGCCTCGTTGGTTTGCTGGCCGTCACGTTTCTGTCCTCCTGTTCTTCTTCGAATTCAGCGCCAATTTCCGTCGGGCTGTCGGCGTCTGCCACGCAGACCGATCAAGGCAAGTCGGTCACGCTCACCGCCACGATCACGAACGATTCGTCAGGCAGCGGCGTTTCCTGGAGCTTGTCGGGCCCGGGATCGCTCTCCCTGCGGGCGCCGACTTCGGTCACCTACGTCGCGCCCCCGCCTTCTAACACCACCACCACAGTTCAGAAGGCCACGATCTCCGCCACTTCGCTGAAGGATTCTACGAAGATGGCGTCGGCGCAGGTCAGCGTGAACCCCCTGCCCTACATCACCGCTCTTTCGCTTCCGGGGGCAAACGAGGGAACGCCATACACTCAAACCATCGGCGAGAGCGGCGGCACGCCTCCGCTCAAGTGGTCCCTGGTTTCCGGCGTCACGCCCAACGGCCTGACCCTCGGGTCGGGCACAGGCGCCGTCACCGGCACTCCCAGCGCAGGAGGCACCTGGTATTTCGAAGTGCAGTTAACCGACGCGGTCGGAGCCACGTACTATCAGTTCTACAGCGTTGCGGTCCAACCCAACGGCGCGCCTGGTAATCCCAAACCCTTCCTCAATCAGCCGCTGGTACCGGATGCAGTCTCGCCCGGAACGCCAGGATTTGCGCTGACCGTAACCGGGACGGGATTCCTTCCCACTTCGACCGTGAACTTTAACGGAACTCCGCTGACCACGACTTTCGTGAACCAGGGGAAACTCACCGCAGCCGTCCCCGCGGCCAGCGTGGCCACGGTGGCAACCGCTTCCATCACCGTGGTGAGTCCATCGCCCGGCGGCGGCAGTTCCAACGTCGCTTATCTCCCTATCGCGACGCCCGAAGCGAACGTCAGTTTCTCCAACGCCAGCGGCTCGCCGATCACCGGCATGTATGAGCCCGTTTCGGTTGCGGTAGGCGACTTCACCGGCAAAGGAAAACCCGACCTGGCTATCGTGCAGTTCACGAACACGGTAGACATCTTTCTGGGCAACGGCGATGGGACTTTCAACCCGGCGTCTGGATCGCCGATGGTGATGCCGCCCCTGCCGTGGAACGAGGCGGCCTCTCCTTACACCTTGTTCATCATCACTGGAGATTTCAACAACAGCGGAAAGCTCGGCCTGGCCGTGCTGAATGCGACCAATGGCTTTATACCGATCCTGCTGGGCAACGGCGACGGAACGTTTACGCCTTCCAATGCTCCGGCGTACAGCCCGGGCCTTGGTCTGAATACCCTTGCCGCTGCAGATTTCCTGGGAAACGGCAATCTCGACCTGACCGTCACCGCCTCGCCCAACGGGCCGCTCAACATCCTGCTGGGCTGCGGAGATGGCGCGTTCAACCAGGCGCCGATCCCAGGGGGGTTGTATATGTACACGTCGTACATGGCGGCCGTGGGTGATTTCGATGGCGACGGGAAGCTCGATATCGCCGTCACTCCAGCCGGCCTCGCCGGGCCGCAAGATAATGTAGTCAACATCTTTCTCGGTAACGGTGATGGAACCTTCACCGCCGCGCCGACCCCAACGTTTCCCACCGGCGCCGCCCCGCAGGCCATTAGCGTCGCCGATGTCAATGGCGACGGCAAACTCGACCTGATCATCGCCAACAATCAAGGCGCTTCGCTTACTATCCTTCTAGGAAATGGCGACGGAACCTTCACCGCCGCGCCGGGCTCGCCCGTCACTGTAGGGAACGGTCCGTACGCGGTCGCTGTGGCCGATCTGAACGGCGACGGCAAGCTCGACCTCGTGACCGCCAACTTCGGCGACAACACGCTCTCGATTCTGTTGGGCAACGGCGACGGAACATTCACACCCAATGGTTCGCCGGTTGCTGTAGGCACGGAGCCCTCATCGATCGCGGTCGGCGATTTCAACGGCAGCGGTCGGCTCGGCCTCGCCGTGACCAATTGGACGGGCAACTCAGTTTCGATTCTCGTGCAAAAACCCTGACGGAAAGAGTGAATCTGAATTTCGCTGATGTCGCTCTGACGGGGCGTCATCCTGACCGGAGCCGTTCTTCAGGCTGAGGGAAGGATCTCGTGTGCAGGCTCCACTCCGCCCCGCCAACTTGTGTATAGTGTTGCTTCCCGTTTCGTTCAATCCCGCTGCAAGCTGGTCGGAAATGGAGATCGGTTGAGACAACTCGCGCGCCGTTTTCTGGCTCTTTTACTCGCCGCTCCATTCTTTCTTCTGCCCGCCCAACTCCGGGCTCAGGAAAACTCCGGCGAACGAATTTTCTTCCACGCCAAGGTCTTCACCGGAGACCCGCAGAATCCTTACGCTGAAGCGGTTGCGATTCGCGGCGACAAAATCGTCGCGGTCGGCAACCTCTCGGAAGTCGAGAAGTCTGTCCCTGCCGGCGCTGAACGCATCGACCTCGAAGGCAAGAGCCTGTTCCCCGGCTTCATCGACTCGCACAGTCACTCCATTGACGGCGGACTCGCCTTGATCGGCGCCGACGCCAGCGAAAAAGTTTTCTCGCTTAAGCAACTTCCTCCGTTCGTCGAAAATGCCATGAAGACGGGCCGGGGGATGCGCGGCGACATTCTTGAGATCCAGGGCCTGCCTCTGGCGTTCTGGTCTCACCCCGACATCCTCGACGCCGACTTCAGCACCGGCGCCTACGCCACCCAATGCATCCTGCTCCGCGGCATGGACGGCCACACCGCCTGGGCCAATCGCGCCCTGTTAAAGCGCGCCGGCATCACCGCCGATTTTCTCAAGAAACTTTCCCCCGGCGAGCGCAGCTATTACGGCATCAGCAAAGATGGCCAGCCCAACGGATTCCTCGTCGACGCTGGCATGGGAAAAATCGAGCCGCTCCTGCCCCCAGTCACTCCTGCAACGTTGCTAGCCGCGGCCCGCGCCGCCGTGCAGTATAACTACAGCCTAGGCATTACCGCCTGGCTCGATCCCCTGGCCAGCGACTATGTTCTGCGGGCTTACAAAATGCTCGCCGACCACGGCGAGCTGACTTCGCAAATCGTCGCGTTTCCGCAAGTCCTGGCCAAAGACCCCACGGCCGAACTCGCCACCGTGCAGCACACCCGCGAGGTTTACAAGGATGTGCCCAACCTCCACGTCACCGGCATCAAGGTTTTCGCCGACGGCGTAGTCGAATACCCCTCACAGACCGCCAACCTCAGCAAGCCCTACAAAAACACCGGCCGCAACGGCGAACTCCTGTTCGATCCGAAAACATTTGCCGAGCTCTGCATCGCCGCCGACAAGCAAGGATTAATCATCCACGTCCACGCCATCGGCGATGGCGCCGTCAAAGCCGCGCTCGACGGCATTGCCGCCGCCCGCCAGGCCAACGGAAATTCCGGATTGCCCCACACCCTGACTCACGAACAATTCGTGCGTCCCGAAGATTTTCCCCGTTTCCGCGAACTCGGCGTCATCAGCGCCCTACAACTTTTCTGGGCCGAGGCCAGCCACGACACCATCGAAATCGTGAAGCCCTACCTCGACCCTGAAATTTACAAGTGGCAATATCCCGCGCGCTCCATCCTCGACAATGGAGGAATCATTTCCGGTGCCAGCGACTGGCCGGTTTCGACCGCCAACGTTTTCCGCGCGATCTATCAGGCCGAAACCCGCAAAGGACCGGAAGGCGTCCTCGACCCCTCGCAAGCCATGCCCCGCGATGCCATGTTCTACGCCTACACCCGCAACTCCGCCCGCGCCATGAATCTTGACTCCATCGGCACCATCGCCCCCGGCAAACGCGCCGACCTGGTCCTGTTAGACCGCGACGTCTTAACGATTTCCGCGGAACAAATGCGCGAAACAAAAGTCCTGTGGACCATGGTCGCCGGCAAAACCGTCTACCGCGCGAAGTAAATAATGTGGATTTTGGGTGGCGCAGCGCTTTCAGCGCTGCGATAGATCCCTCTTAATTTCGGACCCCTTTATGTGCGGACAACCGTCCTCGGCTGTCCAATCGAGCGCACCTCCGACGACTGCTGCATTCGCTCATCGACGCGATTTGTCAGCAGTCCAACAAATCTTGCCACCGGTCATGAGCATCCGAGCGCAGTAAATCAGGGTCGAAATCCTCCGCGCACGAAAACAAAGGGCTTGCTGCCCGCACGCGCCAGACGCCGAAAAACGAAGGTAATCCGCGCCATGGCATCACAAGTGCACTTGAATTGACCGGGTAAGTAAGATCGCACTTAGCAGCGTTGACAGTACCGCACGAGGAAGAACCATGAAAAACATCTGGCCATTAAGCTTGGGACTATCGGTGATCCTCGCAGGATGCGGCGTGACAAATCCATCTCCCGTCAACACCGCGCCCGCTACCCTCGCCTACGTGTTCGGCGTTGAGTCAGGGCTCCCGGTGATGATGGAGTACTCCACGGCACCATCGAACAGTGGAACCTCCGTTCGAAGCATCGAGGCTGTGCAGGGACCGATCGCCACGGATTCCACCGGCCAAATCTATATCCTTTACCCCAACTCAAATGGCGCGATTCCGGGCGGAGAAATTGTCGTCCATCCGCCCAACGCCACGGGAAGCGCCACTCCGTCGCGGACGATTCAACTCGATTATCTGCCCTACAAGCTTGCGGTAGACCCTACCGGCCGGGTCTATGTCTCCGACCTCCCAGCCACGTGGACCACGGGCACTCCGACGACCGTATCGGTCTACGCCCCTGATGCCAGCGGGGAAGCCGTGCCCCTCCGCACGTTCGTGCCGACGAATTTGTATCCAGCGATTTCAGACATGGTTGCCGACGCTGCGGGGAACCTCTACGTCGCCGGTTCCACTCCAAACGGATGGGTCGTTGCCGTGTATCCGCCCACCGCGATTGGACCTTCTACGCCTGCCCGGACGATAGACTTTGGAGCCGACGGACTCGCGTGGGTTTATGGAGTCGCCTTCGATTCTGCTGGCCACATCTTCGCGAACGTCTGTTCAGGTTGCTATGTTGGGGCCAGTACGATCGAGGAGTTTGCGCCGGGAGCCAGTGGTGCGGCCGTCCCTATCAGAACCATCAATCTCAGCGCTGGATCTCTGGGGCAAGTTGAGGCTGGCGGACCCGTGCGCGTCGACGGCGCGGGCAACATCTTCACATCGATCGCAATCTCGCCCCCTGGCCCCGAAGCATCGTTAATCAAGGTTTTCTACGGCTTCGGCCCGGACGCCACCGGCGATGCGGTACCCATGGCGCAATTTGCTCCGCCAGAAGGCGATCCCAACGGATTTCTCGCTTTGAATTAACGGCGCAAGGATTGCACCGCCCGGCGGCTCAGCCCACCGGCGTCATCCAAACCGAATTGCTGGCATCATCCCGGTACGACGCGCACATCATCGGGCACGGCGATTGCGTGGCATGCAGCACGTAACAATACAGGTGAGTCGCGCCCAGGCTGGCAAAGTGCCGTCGATACGCCTCTTCAATCTTTCGGGAATCGAAGACGTCCTTCCCGCCGGCGCCTTCCATCGTACTCAGCGCAACCAGCCGCTTCATGGTTTCACCTTCGAGTTCGTCGCGGGTGCAGCAATCGACGATAATCGCGAGCCGCGAATCCGCCGCCATCTTCTGGAATGGAGCCAGATCCGGCCGTTCGCGATTTCCCAAAACCGCGGCGATCACCTCGCAGCGGCCGCCCGGCGCCAGCGTGTCCGGCAGCCCGGCCATCAAGCGGCGCACAATGTCGAGCCCGTCGCCGCCGCCGTCGCCGAACCGCGGATAGCGCACCCCTGGCGGCACTGGCATGAACGGAGGATTGCAGGAAATCACGTCGAACTTTCGTCCCGCCACGGGGTCAAGCAGATTGCCGTTGATCAGTTCCAGCTTGTCCGACAGCCCGTTCATGGCCGCGTTCACCCAGAACAATTTCGCGGCCAGCGGCTCGATCTCGACTGCCGTGACCCGCGTCGCGGTCCGAGCGCACACCAGCGCCTGCGTGCCCACGCCCGAACACAGGTCGAGAGCGTTGCCGGCTACCGCTCCGTCCAGCGTGCGGCTCAGCAAGAGCGAATCATTCCCGTAGTAAAACTTTGCCGTGGGCGACTTCCATTCGCAGAACAGCCACAGCCCGAGGTGAAACACCAGCCGGTAGCGCGCCGCGACTCTATCTTCAAACGGCGGTACGAGCCCGGTATCTTCAACTCGCGGCACGAGCCCGAGCTCTTCGACTGTTGCGCGCACTTCCTCCGGCACGCACGCGTCGAACTCACTCTTAACCACACTCTGGCCCTCGCCGAACAGGCGCACGAGCGGCTGCAGTCTTTCCGGAGTCTGCGCTGGCTCGCTCCCTGCATCGCGCACCAGCACGCGTTCCAATCCCGCCTCCGCCAGCAGCTTCTTCCACTGGACCAGCGCACGCTGTTGTTCGGCGGTAAGTATCGTCAACTCAGAGCCTATTCTGGGGGAATCGTACTACGCTGTCAGCGAGTTACTGAAGACCCCGGTCGGCGTTAGTTTACTCCCGGCCCCAGACCCGCGCCGTAGTATTCCGCGACCGCAGTCTTCTCCTCGGCAGTCAACTGTCTCGCGACAGTGCGCATGCGAACGTTAATATCATTGCTCCGAAACCCGTTCGAAAAGTATTCGAGCTGCTGCTCCAGATAGTCGGCATTCTGCTTTGACAGTGGTGGAGCTCCCTTCACCGAGTTCACGGGACCATGGCACGACTGGCAGGGCGGAATCCCGCGCTGGCCATCTCCGAAAACAATCAGCCGGATTGCCATCGTGGCCCGCGCCGGATCATGCATGGCCTGCGGAAACGCCCGGTTGTCTTGCGCGTCGCTCGCCGTCGGCAGCATCTCGAAATAGGCCGCCAGGTCAGCCGAGTCGCGCTCAGAAAACCCCTGCGCGATCGGCTCCATCACCGGCGAACTGCGTTTGCCCGACCGAAAATCCTGCATCTGTTTCCAGAACGATAAGCGGTCCATGCCCGCCAGGTTGGGAAACGCGGCGACGGAGCTGAATCCTTCTTCACCGTGACAATGATTGCAGCGCCGCGCCAGCAGCAGTCCGCGAAACGCGTCACCTCGGGAAATAATCTTGAGAGTTTCCTCGGTCCAGGCCACGTTCGAAGGGATGCGAAGCGGAGGCTCGGAATTCACCGGATTTGCAGAAGGCGGTTTCGCCGAGGACTGTGCTGGGGAATCCCTTCCCAACAGCAGTAGAGTCAGCGCACACAAACCCGCCAGCGTTCCAACCCACCACAGCGTTCGCACCCGCGCAGCCCGCCTAGCGTAGCTCACAAGTCCGCCTTTCGCCGGGGAGCATGCCGGCAAACTGTTCTCGGGGCACCACATTCAGCTGGCCTCTCATCGCGTAATGGCCCGCGCCGCAGAACTCATGGCAGGGAATCTTGAACGTGCCCGGCTTCGAAAAAGTAAAGGTCGCTTCGGTCACCGCGCCCGGC
>JBEKWZ010000020.1:0-13132 GCA_049512555.1 Candidatus Sulfotelmatobacter sp.
TCGAAAGAAGTGTTCGTGCTCGAAGTCCGCGGCGACTCCATGCAGGACGAAGCCATTCTCAACGGCGACTACGTGCTGGTCGAGAAGGCGCGCACGGCGCACAACGGCGACATCGTGGTCGCTCTGGTCGATCAGAGCGACGCCACACTGAAACGCTTTTACCGCGAAGGCGACAACATCCGCCTGCAACCTTCGAACGTGACCATGAAACCGATCATCGTGCCGGCGGCGTCAGTGGATGTGCAGGGGCGGGTGATCGGAGTGCTCAGGAAGTACTAGCAGTTCGCAGGCCTCAGTTCTCGGATTCGCTTCCTTTCAGTACAAGTGGAAACTCACTTCCACGCCAATTTCCGTTCCTACTGGCTGTCCGTCTTTGGTCGCCGGTTTGAATCTCCACTCTTCGACGGCATGGACGGCTTGCGCGTCCAATCCACATCCTGTAGGGCCTGTGATCTGTACGTTTGCAGTGCGGCCCTGGTCATCTACGGTCAGCGATAGAACGACTGTTCCTTGATACTTCATCGACCGTGCAGCGTCGTTAAACGGAGGGTCAGGATTGAAGATAGCGCGCGGCGGTTTCTGCCCGTTCTTGACCGCGAACATGTTCGGGGGTTCGGCGGGGACGTCCGCCGCGAGCTCGGTGGGCGGCCCAAACCCCGGAACCGCGAGAAACTCACGCGAGAAGTTGCATGCGCTCGATAGCTTCGCATTCCCTGCAAGCCCATCATAAACGCACCGCTTCCAATAGGGAGGCACCGCATCAACCAGGCTGTCATGACTCGTCAGGAAGATTTTCGAAAGAAGTGCGTCGGCGACTTCGGGAGCGGCGTCGCGTTCTCCTACTGTCGCCTCAATCTCGAGGACGTAATGCTTCTCGTTCTTTACTGGTTTGCCCTTGCTGTCAGATTCATGCAGAACTGAGAAACCGGACCCAGACACCCATCCCAGGCGCAGTCGAGTCGCAAGAATCTGCAGGCGATCTCGCTTTACTTTTATGTCGTCTATTCTGACTATGCCGTCAACCGTCCAGTCACCGGAGGCCGTTTGTTTTGCCGGAGAGCCATCGGGCGCGAACCGCAACGAACTTCCAGTGTAGAAATTCCGCAAGACGAAGACTTTGCCTTTGTATTGGTCACGAAGGTGGCGGTCGATGTTTTCGGCGGCTCGAGCAGGAACCGGTATGAACGCACTTGCGAGGCAGACGGCCGCCAGGAAGAACGGTATCGTCACAAAGGAACGGTCCCTCATGGTTCTGTCCCTCATGATTTGAACCTTACGGTTCTGAATTGTACCGCCGGCAGATCGACATAAAAATGAAAAAGCCCGGGATAAATTCCGGGCTTCCGTGGCCGAACAACCGCGAATAGGAGCTTGTGGGCCGAACTTATCCGAGGTGCTTATTCAGGGCCTGGGCGATGGTGTCCTTCGGCTTGTAGCCGACGATTTGTTCGACGACCTGGCCTCCCTTGAACACTAGAAGGGTTGGGATGCCGGTGACTTTGTAGCGCATTGGGGTTGCGCTGTTGGAGTCGACGTCCATCTTGCCGATTTTGATTTTGCCCTGATACTCGGTGGCCAGTTCCTCGACGATGGGGGCGATAGCGCGGCAGGGGCCGCACCAGGTCGCCCAGAAGTCCACTAGGACGGGCTTATCCGATTTCAAAACATCCTGGTCGAAGTTCGCATCGGTGACTTCGACGATTCCATTACCTGCCATTTTCTTCTCCTCGTTGTAAACGTTAACGCACATCGGCGGCCTGCTCAGAGCAGCGCAGCCGGGCGCTGTTTATGAGTGCTTCCCGTGCGGGACTTCAACTCATTATTTTAGCACTTCCATTCGATGCAGGCGCGACCCTGAAAGTCGCAGCAAGTGGCCGGATGCCATAATTGACCACGGTTGGCGAGAATCGGCCCATTTTCTCTAACCTAGTCGGGCGGTTCCACGATACCGGAGTCGTCGGCTGGTCTGATAACATCGTTCGTCCCCGGCCGTACGCGGTGACTCTCCTCTCCAAGATGACTTCTCGCACCAGCGCTTTTCTTGCAGCCGCGGCAATCCTGGTGGTCGTCCGGGTTGTCATGTGGATGGCTAAGCGCCGTGGGAGCGTTTTTTTTGCCGGGGATCAAAGCGATGCGCCGGACTGGCGTCCTTATCGCTTATTGCTGGCCAGTTTTCTCACCCTGTTTGCGGAATTGGCCTTCATTCGTTGGATCGCGGTCGAGGTGCGGGTTTTCGCCTACTTCAAGAACCTGGCTCTTCTGCTTTGTTTTCTCGGCTTCGGACTGGGATGCGCTCTGGTGAAACAAAAGTCCCGCTGGTTCCCCGCTCTTGAGGCGTTCCTCGGGCTGCTTCTTGTGATCCGAATTCCCTGGCAGGGTGGACGTCTTCTCGAAGGCCTGTCGCAGAGTCTGGGCGGAGCCGGCGATGTCGGCATCTGGTCCACGCCTGCAGGCACGGATTGGGGCTATTTTCTGTCGGGCGCATTGCTGGCGGGTTGTCTATTCCTGCTGATCGTCTCCGTCTTCATCCCGCTCGGACAAGTCGTCAGCCGTCAGATGGATCGCGCCCCCAGTTCCCTGCGCGCCTATTCGTGGAACCTGTTCGGCAGCGTCATCGGGGTCGGGGCATTTTTTCTGGTGAGCTGGGGGATGCTTCCGCCTTCCGCATGGATGGGCATTGTTCTCGTCGGTTTCGCGTTTCTGCAGTCGAACCGCAGAGATGCTGCTCTGGTCGCAAGTTTGCTGCTGCCCTTGCTTTTGCTACTGCACGAACCTTACCAGCCGAATCAGGAAATCTTCTGGACGCCCTACCAGCAGATCCAGTACACCCGCGGGCACACCGCGAACGGCGATGCCTGGGGCGGCGAGATGCTGGTGAATCACACTTTGTATCAACGCGTCGTTGACCTGTCGCCGCAGTTTCTTGCGCGTCATCCCGCGTGGCAGAAGGATGTGGAGAACAACCCCTACAACTTGCCGTTCCGATTTGCGATCCCTTCTCCCAGCGTCCTGGTCGTTGGTTCAGGGACGGGCAACGACGTCGCTGCTGCGTTAAGAAACGGTAGCCGGATGGTAGATGCCGTAGAAATTGATCCAGCGATTCTCGACCTCGGACGGCGCGAGCATCCGGAGCACCCTTACGATTCACCACGAGTGAACGTCCACCTCGGGGATGCGCGCAGTTTTTTGAAGCGCACCACCGAACACTACGATTTGATTTTGTTTGGATTGCTCGATTCTCATGCCCAATTTTCTGATTATTCCAACATGCGGATCGATAATTTCGTCTACACGGAAGAAGCGTTCCGTGAGGCAGCCCGTCATCTTTCTCCGGACGGAATCATTTTCGTCAAATTCCAGGTGGATCGCCCCTGGCTCGGTGCGCGGCTGGTCGAGATGTTGCGCTCGACCCTGGGGAGTTCGCCGCTGGTATTCACTGCGAACGCCACCTACTCCCTGCCATCAACATGCTTCGTCGCTTCGGCGGGTCAGCGGGTCAACGAAGCATTAGCGGCCGACCCGCGGCTGACGGAATTCGTCGGCCAGAATCGCCGGCTCCTCCCAGATACCGTGCCCATCACGACCGATGACTGGCCGTATCTTTATCAGCGCGATCGCCGCATCCCTCGCACGTATTACACGGTGAGCGTGCTGGTTATTCTGATCGCGATCTTTCTGTACGCGCGGGTCCGTCGAACGGACCACACCCATACTCGCTTTTCCCTTTTCTTTTTCGGGATGGGCGCCGGCTTTCTGTTGCTTGAAACTCAGATCATCAGCCGCCTGGCTTTGTTTTTCGGGACGATCTGGCAGGTCAACGGAATCGTGATCACGGCGTTGCTACTGGCTCTTTTGCTGGCGAATGCAATTGTCGAAAGAGCAGGAGCATTATCGAAGTTATGGATTTGGGCAGGGCTTGTGGCCTCGCTGGGCTTTGCTTATTGGTTCCCCTTCGATCGAATCGCGGCCGCGCCGGCGATCGTCGGGACGATCGCCATCGGGATCTTCTCCATTCCCGTGCTATTCGCCGGAATCCTGTTTTCCAGCGAGTTTCGCAATGTCGACTCGCCCAGCGCCGCACTTGGCGCGAATGTGCTCGGCGCGGTTACCGGCGGGCTCCTGGAAAATCTTTCGCTGCTCTTCGGATTGCGAGCCTTACTGCTCGTGGCCATCGTCCTCTACTGCATAGCCGGGTTCGGATTGTGGCAGCGCAAGAAGTATGCGGTCTAGCGTGGCGCAGCCTGCTGTCGCTGTTGTTTGCCGCTCTCGGGCCTCAGCGTTGGCGTCATCGATTCGATGAAGCTTACTAATTGCCACCGCTGGGCTTCCGGCAGTTTGGACCAGACCGGCATGCCGCGGCGAACCACGCCATTGGTCAGCAGCCAGAACAGCGTGCCCGGCGTAGCCCGTTGCACTTCGTCGGCAAACAGGCTGGGAGCTTTCTTGCCGCCCTCGGCCATCTCTCCATGGCACTCGGCACAATGCAAACTGAAGAGTTTGCTCCCTGCAGCCACCGCATCGGGATCCGATGCGAGGGGATTACGGCGAGCAGCCGCCTTCTTGGGAGCTTTCGTCAGTTCCGCATAAACGGAGTTGTCTTTCCCGGCGGGCTTGGAACGATCCTGCGCCAGCGCAACGCCGACGGTAAGAAGCACTGCGAGGGCCGCCGCTCGTAGCTTCATGAGCGACCTCCGAAGAGGCGGCTCACGGCCGCGCCAAATCCTGAAAATTCGCGCGAAACGCCCCAGCGCAGCAGAAAGCGATGGCTATTGTCGTTGAGGCCAAACCCGGGCGACAGGCGCAGGGTCCAATCGGAAGGCAGGTTCCAGGCGATCACCGGCGCCAGGTAGTGCGAGGTGTTGTGCAAACCGAAACTGTAGCGGTCTCCCAGGCCGCCATACATTTCGATGCCCGCGATGAAATTCTCCGGGCAGAAACTACAACGTTGGGCGGACGCTTTCAGAGCCAGAGGGCGACTGGCACCGATCGCGTAGCCGAACTCCCACGGGTTTCCACCCGTAACGTTCTTGGTGGCGATTGTGTTTTCAGCGATGTTCCAACCGTCGAACGTGCTCGACAACAGCAGCTTGCTCTCGATCTCGTGATCGTGCTCCTGGCGGGCGATGGCGTTGGGCACGGCATAGTCGGCTTCGACATCGTGGCCCTCGACTTCTTTCAGAATCTTGTCGGCGCCGCTGGTCTGCTCATATTCGATGTAGAGCACGGGATTGATGAAGTGCTCGCGCTCGAGCAGGCGAAAGCGATTCTCCCAGCGAAACCCGGTGAAGAGAGTGCTGTCGTTGAACGTGGTTTGGCCGTCGAAATAAAGTTCGGTGGTCCACCAGGCGGTCGCGCCGTATTCGAACTCAGCCCAGAAGGCATGAAAATCGTTGCCGGCACGCTGGGTGCCGAACGTGGAGAAGTATTCGACCTCGAGACTGCCGGGCTCCTCCAGATAGTGGTCGTAGGTGACGATGTACGGGCTCTCCTGGGCGTGGGCCGGGGGAGCGACGAAAAGCAGGACCAGGCACAGCAGACCGAAGGGAAAAACTCGCGCAGACCGGCAACCGGCAACGGCTTCCGAGAACAGCCACACGGGGAACGAGGAGCGCAGGTGGTGCGTGATAGGAGACAAGAGTAGTTTTGAATTCCTTTCGTGGCGACGATGGCTGCGATTTCCAGTTGCAACTGAGTCGCATCTGAGATACATTCGATCTTGACGGATGGGTGACCAGGCCGTCAAGTTTTAGCGCAAGATTTCGTCGCACAACGATTGCGACTACGTGCGACGGTAGTAGGCGGCAACATGCCACTTCCCCAGACCGAGATGCCGGGCCGGTTGCAGGCGCACTTCGCCGAGCGCGGCATCCGCATGACGCAGCAGCGCCGCGCCATCCTGAGCGTAATCGAAACCGCCAACAAGCATCTCGATGCCAGTCAGATTTTGCGCAAGGCGCAGAAGATCGATGCCAGCGTCGACCGCAGCACGGTGTACCGCACCTTGCAACTGCTGAAGCGCCAGGGCCTGATCGACGAACTCGACCTGATGCACATCAACGGCGAGGGTCACTACTACGAGCGCAAACTGGAGCGCGACCACATCCACATGGCTTGCCTGCGCTGTGGCAAGATCACGGAATTCGTGAGCGATAGTTTCGAGAGGCTGAAGCAGCAAGTCGAGAAAGACTGCCGCTTCCGGGTGCTGGTTTCGCGTTTGGAGATCGGCGGGTATTGCTCGGTCTGCCGGGGATCAAGATAATCGTGCGCCGGGCGCTAAAGCCCCAGCCCGCGGAACCTGGCTCCCAGAAGAAGAAAAGCGCCCTCGACTTTTTCAAGTCCAGGACGCCTCGGCAGCCCTCCCCCAGAACTGCCAAACCACGAGATGGATATTAGAATCCCCTCCATTTGGTGTAAATGTCACTTCGGTAACTTAGTTAGCGCAAAGCTAAGTTGAGGCCTGACCGAAGTAACTTCGAGGCATCGAGGCGCGCTCGCCTACTGCTTCTGCCAGGTTTGGCCGGCATCGGCCGTAGTCCAGGCTTCACCAGCAGAAGTTGAGAGCTTTCCGTGTTGCGGATCGGAAAACTCCAGACTGACGATGTCGTTGGTGAGCACTGTGCCTGACGTGGCCGGGACAACACGGGTCCAGTGGCTGCCGGCATCCACCGAATGATAGAGCGCACCACCGGAACCACCTACCCACACATCGGAGCCGGCCACGGCGAGAGCGCGGAAAGTCAAAACGACCGGGGCCTTCCGCGCTTTCTCCGCATCCTTCGCCTTTGCTCGAGAGGTTTCGGCGACAACTGCTGCGTACAGCGCCGGATTCGCGTTCACGTCGACCGGAAGCCACGTCTTGCCTTGATCGAAAGAACGCTGCAACCGGCCGGCAGGATTGAGAGACCAGAAAGTCTGCAAACCACCCGGCGACAGGGTAGCCATCAGCGTGACGTTGCGACCGTTCACGGGGATCTGAGCGTTTGCGCCGCTCGTGATGGGGCCACCGATGTTCGCGTTCTCCGTTTGAAGCTGCCCGGCTTCCGCGGAAACCATAACCGTTTCTGAGACGCTGCCAGGGCTCAAACTGAAACTGTACATCTTGGGCTGATTGGCGTCGTAGTGAAGGTCTTTCACAGCCGTCGCGAAGCCCGGCGCTTCCGCTGCCACTTTATAGTTTCCCGTGGGAAGTCCGGCAATCAACCAAACTCCCTGAGAATTGGTGATCGTGGTGGTAGTCCCACCCATGGTGGACGGAATGATCGTAACCCGCGCGCTGGAAACCCCGGCTCCAGTGGGATCAACGACATACCCGCCGATCTGCCCAGGAGCGGGTAGCGCCAACGGTTTGTCCTTTCTCACGCGCAGATCGTCCGCCGCTGGCTGCGGGGCTGCAGCGTCATACTGGAGCACAGTGGTTTCATTCTGAGCCCGCGTGGTGAGGTCAGCCGCTGCCGCTCCGCGCTCGGCCGCAGTCTGATTAGCCATAGTCTGATTGTCCATGGCCTGATTAGCCTTCTGAGCTTGCCGATCCGCGGTAAACGCGCCTGCGGCTTCCTCCTTCCCGACGGCGGTCGATGGCACTGGGGCCGCGGCCCGGTTCTGCTCCGCGTTTTGTTGCCACTGATTCGCCGTCATCTGGTTCGCCGACATTGGACCATGCAGCAGCGAACCGCGGAACTGGCCAGCTCCACCCCCGGCAGCGCCTCCAACCGGCGACGGGATTGCGTTTACCGTAGGCACCTCGACGCGGGATGGGCTCTTTTTGTCGCGGACCGGAGCATTGTCCATCATCAGGGAATCAGCGTACGTCGAGGCCGCAGGCGGCTGGATCTTTTCACGCTTCTCCGAAGGCGGCGGGGGCGCGGGCGTTGCTAGTGGCTGATTCTTGGCCTCTGTGGCCGCAGGCTGTGGGGCAGGGGCGTTGTTGGACGCCGACATCGTCCCATGCTGAGAATGCGCCTCATATCGCAGGATCCCGACCGAGGCAATGATCACCACGCCCGCCGCCACAAACCCCCAACGCAGAGCAGGCCAAGTCAGCCAACCGCTCGGCGAGGGCTTCATCTCGGTCTCAACCGGCTCTGTCGCAGGCAAAGCCAGCGCCACAATGTCGCGGCAATCGCCGCAGCGCGCAAGATGCTCGAGCACGACGTCCCGCTCCAGTCCGGGCAGCGAACGTTCGGCGAAAGCCGTCAGCACGTCCGCGTCGGGATGATTGACGGCGGGCGTTGCCGCCCACAGCCGCTCGCGCACGATTTTTGGAACATTCTGCATTTCAGCTTCCAGCGATCGACCTAAGCTCCTTACAACACGGTCTTTTCCCGCTATCCTTCACCTTCCCGAACCCGAGCTTCCACTCTCTTCTCAGAGAACGCCGCCGGAGACGAATCTTGCGTCAAACTGCGGCGAATATCCAACTGCAGGTCGCGGACGTCCACCTCCAGGGCCTCTTCGGCCTGGCGGCGCGACATGCCACGCCGCCCCAGGGCAGCGACAATCTGCTTGCGCAGAGACTTGGCCAGTTTGTCGAGTTTGCGGCTGATGGTCGATTCATGCACGCCGAGCATCCGGGCGATTTCAGCCAAAGTGCGGCCATCGAGATAATACGCGCTCAGCACCATGCGGTCTTCGCCGGAAAGAAAGGCGAGAGCCTCGTCGGTGGCTTGCCCCAGCCGCGGGTCGGCGGCGGAAACTGGCTCGGGATCAGGCGCTCGGAATTGTATGCCCTCTTCGGATTCCTCGTCGAGGCTTACCAGGCGTTTCGTGCGGCGGTAACGGTTAACGTATTCCTGCGCCAACACGGTTCGCAGCCAGCCTTCGAGAGATCCGCGGCCAGTGTAAGACGCGAGCTTCGAGACGCGCTCGCCCTCGCGGGTATTGGTGCCGTAAAGATCGGCGTAGAGCGTGTCCGCCAATTCGCGGGCGGCCGAGTCTTCGCGCGCAATGCGCAGGGCGGAAAGATAAAGCTTTTCGCGGAACTTGATGAGGAAGATTTCCCAGGCAGAATTGACGCCCGCAGCGCAGGCTCGAGCCAGGGCCAGTTCGTCGACCCGCAGACCCAGAAAAAATGTGCGGATTTCCGCCTCGGAGGTCGTCGCCGTGGCGTGTTTCGAGCCCACCTCACAAAGAATTACGGCAAAAGATTCGCGCGTGAGCCCAATTCTCTCGCAGCCGCCTTTGGCATGCAGATCCGCCAGCAGTTCGTTGACCACGGATTGCACGGCGGAGATTGGTTTGGCGGAACTCATGTCTGGTCAAACAAGTTTGGTCGACAAAATCCAGTCACACCATGTGACGGCACCCATTGCTAACCCGTTGCCCGCGCCGCCTTGCACTCGTCGCACGGACAGATTTCACGCAGAAACTTCCAGGAATACAACCCGAGATCGTGGTTATCGTTCCAGGAAAACTTGATCGCGTACTTGCCCACGCCCTCTGCGGATACGGGCTTGGCGTTGGGCTTGAAAATCAACAGCGCTCCCGGCGCGGCGGTGACAGGATCCCCCGGACGCCGCCCAGCCTTGCCGCGCTCGTCCTCGCACATGGCGCACGGGCACGCATCGCGCAAGTAGACAAAGTTGTAGTGCGACACGTGGCCGTCGTTCCACTCGATGTCGACACCGGTGCCGGTCGTAAGATTCACCTTCACCGACTTAGGATCGGTGGCCGCCGTGGCGGCTTGGAGCGGGGACTGCATCCCCATAAGTATCGCACAGCGCGGAAGGGTCGATTGGGTGTCTATTAGCGTAGGAGATTGCGCTTCACGACCCAAGCCGCGAAGCGGCGGAATGTGAAAGCCCGGCACGGAAGTGCCGGGTGCGGGAAGTTTCTCCGAATGAGTCCCGTCAGGGACGGCATCCCCATTATCCGAAAACGAATTTCGGATCGTATGTCACGCTCGACTTTCGCAATAGTGAAACAAATTCATCCTCGAACGAATGCTTCGCGTGATGCTCCGCCTGATGCTCGATATAGTGCTTCACCGAATCCAGATTCGACGCGCTTACGCTGAATGCGCCGTACCCTTCCTGCCATGCGAAATCAAACCCGTGCTCGCCCAGCCACCGGGACGAGTTGGCTTTCGGTACCTGGATGGCCTTTGCCAGCGGCATGGAAGCAGGCAGTGCAATGAGCAGATGAGCGTGATTGGCCGTGCCTCCAGAGCAGAGGATCGGGATGTTTCCCGATACCAACGAAATACATGGAAAGCTTTTCGCGCAGGTCCTCAGGGATGGAATCCTGCCGGTTCTTCGTACTGAATACACAATGAACGAGGACGTTCGGGTAGGTGTGAGCCATCGGTCCTGATCCCTCCGGGACTCGATTCCTTTCCGCCACGCCTTCCCGGCACTTCCGTGCCGGGGTTTCACGTCACAGGCCTACGGCCCTGACGTCGTTGAGGGAGCGAGTCTGATGCCCTTGGACGTGTCGACGTGAGGAAAAACGTCCTGTTCAGTTTCACGAAAAATCGTTTGGAAATCTGTGACGGACAACCAAAGAATCCACAGGGCGCCTACGACTCGGTCCGCCATTGCCGAATCCAGCCAAGTTCCTGTAAAATCTAGGTTTGCCCTACAAGTTCTGAATTCTTCGGGAGTCGTCATGGCACAACAATGTGATATTTGCGGCAAGAAGCCGCAAGCGGGAAACCGCATCAGCCACGCCCACAACGTCACCAAGCGGCGCTGGAACGTCAATCTGAAACCGGTGCACGCCCGCGTGGGCGCGGCCACCAAGCGTATGCGCGTCTGCACGTCCTGCCTGCGCAGCGGCAAAGTCGTCAAGGCGTAAAACCCTTAACCCCGGAGGACACCGAGTTCCACAGAGGATTTAATCCCTCAGTGTGCCCCTGTGCCCTCTGTGGTTGAAGATTTTTCTTTCACGCTAAGCAACTGTATGTCGAAAATGAGCGTGGCATTAGGCTGGATGATGTCCTTAAAGCCGGTCTCGCCGTAAGCCAACTCCGGAGGGATGCGCAACTGCCGCTTGCCGCCCACCTTCATTCCGGCGACGCCCTCGTCCCATCCCTTAATGACGTTGCCCTCGCCCAGCGTAAATTCGTAGGGCGAATTCGCGTCGACCGAACTGTCGAACTTCTTGCCGGTGGTGAGCCATCCGGTGTAGTGCACCTTCACATGGTCACCGGCCTTGGCGATGGGGCCGAGCCCAAGCTTGATATCCCAGTACTGCAGGCCGGATTCGGTTTTGACGCCGTCCCCCGTGACTTTGGTAGGAGCGGTAGTGTTCGGGCGAACCACCTGAATCGGCTTGTGAGTCGGCGTTTGGGCAAAGGCTGTAGCCGCAAGAACGATCATCATGACTAGCTTCATCCTCATGCTTGCTCCTCCGAACAAATCGACGCACAGAAGATCAAGGGGATTTTGACTTTCCTCCGTGCCCCTCCGTGTCCTCTGTGGTTAAAGGCTTTGCTTATCCCAGCGCGATCACGTCGATTTCGACCAGCACGTCCTTCGGCAAGCGAGCAACCTCAACGGTCGAGCGCGCCGGCGGCGCCGTGCTGAAGTACTTCCCGTAGACGGCGTTCATGGTAGCGAAGTCGTCCATGTTCTTCAGGAAGACAGTCGAGCGCAAAACCTTCCCAAGCCCGCTACCGGCGGCTTCCAGAATCTCCGACAGATTGCGCAGCACGCGGTCGGTCTGAGCGGCAACGTCTCCGGTGACGACTTGCTGCGTCGCCGGATCGATCGCAATCTGTCCGGAAGTGAAGATAAATCCGTTGGCCTTGATGGCCTGCGAGTATGGGCCGATGGCTTGTGGGGCGTCTTTGGTGGAAATGATCTCTCGCATAGGAAGTTCTCAGTTCCCGGTTGCCAGTTCTCAGTGAACAGAACCGCAGCGGGCACAGAGTAACACAGAGGACCGTCCCAGCGTTGTCATCCTGAGCGGCGCTCCTTGCCGCGAAGGAACTGTGCAACTCGCTGGGATTGCATGGGTCCTTCGCTTCGCTCAGGATGACAAGAGCCAAGTTTGCCGGCCCTGCCTTCAGATTTTCTGCAGTCGCTGCACTTCATGCACACCCGGAATTTTTCGCAGGCCCGCAATGATCTGCTCAAGATGCTTCAAGTCTGCGATGTCGAGGACGACTTCGACGCTGGCCTGGCTGTTGGCGGTGTGGGCGGTAATGTTGCGGATATTGCTTTTGGCGTCGCCGATCACTCCGGTTATGTTTTTCAGCATGCCGAAGCGGTCGTCGCAGAATACTGTCAGTTTCACCGGATAAGCGGTCGGCGTGCTTTCATCGCGGGCCCATTCGACTTCGATGCGGCGTTCGGGTTCATACATCAGGTTCGTCACATTCGGACAATGGATCGAGTGCACGGCCACGCCCTTCCCGCGCGTAATGTAGCCGACGATGCTCTCTCCGCGAATGGGATTACAACATTGCGCGCGATAGACGAGCATGTCGCCTTGCCCGCGGACGGTGATCGCATTGTGGTCGCCGAAGACGCGGCGCACGACGCTGGCAATCGCGCCCGGCTCCGAGGTCAGCCCCTCGGACTCGATGTCGCCAGCAATGGAGTGCGTCGCCCCGGCGGGCAGCAGACGCGCCAGCACCTGCCGCGCGGAATATTTTCCGTAGCCGATGCCTGACATCAGGTCGTCTGTTTTGCCCAGGCCGTAACCGGAAGCAACCTTTTGCAGATCTTCATCTTTAATTTCTTTCAGCGCGATGCGGTACTTGCGCGCCTCTTTCTCGATCAGCTTGCGGCCGATTTCAATGGCGCGCTCGCGCTGGTGCACATTAAGCCAGTGCTTGATCTTATTTCGCGAGCGCGATGATTTGACCAGTCCCAGCCAGTCGCGGCTGGGCTTGTGGCCGGGCTGGGTGAGAATCTCGACGATGTCGCCGGAGTGCAGCTTGTGACGCAGCGGCACCATGCGCCCGTTGACCTTGGCTCCGACGCAGGTGTGGCCCACCTCGGTGTGCACGCTGTAGGCGAAGTCAACCGGCGTAGCGTCGCGGGGCAGCACCACAACTTTTCCTTTCGGCGTGAACGTGTAAACCTCTTCGGGATAAAGATCGACCTTCAGCGTGGAAAGAAATTCGTTAGGATCGCTGACGTCGCGCTGCCACTCGACCACCTGCCGCAACCACGCCAGGCGCTGCTCG
>JBEKWZ010000021.1:0-14620 GCA_049512555.1 Candidatus Sulfotelmatobacter sp.
TCCATCCACTTCCTGGATGACAATGCGGACGATCTGGTGGTCGGGCGTGATCTCCAGTACAATCTCGCTCACCCGGTCAGCCAGGGCCTGTGGTACACCCCGCAGAACCACATTTCCCGGCGTTAGCGGCTCCACATCCGGAGCTAGAGATAATGCTTGCAACTCTCTCTCCAGCTTGGCCTTACCCAACAAGAAGGCCAGCGGAGATCGAACGTCCTCAAGCTTCTTGGCCGCCGTTTTCCGCGCCTGCCGGTCGTCGGGGACGTAAAACCACGCATCTCTCCCATCGCTGATAAACAGCTTCTCTCTGGGAGAACGGTACTCCCAGCGCATCTTGCCAGGTTTTTTCAGCCAGAGGGTGCCACTCTCAGTGCGCTCCATCCCCGAACCGCGGTAGATCTCGGTAAACTCTGCCTGCAGAGAGCGTAGGTGGTTGTAATGGGCATCCACTGCGGCAGCCAGGGTTTTGACGTCTGCCGTCGGCCCCACGGCCAGACCGGCAACCGAAAGAGCCAACTGCGACAGCATGAGGGTAAACCTGAAAGATCGCACCTTGGTCTCTTTTGTCGACGGGAACCTAGTTTCCGGCAACCACGCGCGAAACGAATGCGCCCGTTGCTTCCGGAAGCAGGGTTGGGGAACAGACTCTGAGTTGATTGTAGCTATTTTTCACCCACTCTGCATATGCGGCCAGCGCGCTAAGCCAGGCGTCAGGTTTTCCGTTGCCCGGCTGTGCGCATTATGTGAAAATCGATCCTCCGAGCCGATCTTCCCCAATTTCCGGCCGGGGCAGAGGATCGTATATGCTCCGAGTCCTGCGCCTTGCCTTGCCGTGCGCAGTGATTTCCGTTCTTGGCTTTGCCCAATCTACCAGCCAGCCTGCGGGCGCCAAAGACCCTGCTTCGTCGCAGTCAGCCGCATCGCCGGCTACCTCGGTCGATAATCCTCTGGGCGAAGCCAGAATCCTTTACCGCCAGGGTAATTTCCCCGGCGCCATTGCCAAGTACGAACAATACGTGCAGCAGCACCCGCAGTTGCCAGACGGCTACGCCGGACTGGTGCGCGTCTATCTCAAGGAAAAAGATGTGGAACAGGCTATCCGGGCGGCGGATCGGGGGATTGCTCAGTCGAATAGTCCCCGCATGCGCTCTGCGCGCGCAGAAGTCTGGTTCCGCCAGGGCAAGATCCAAGAGGCGGAGAAAGAATGGGTCGGGGTTGCCAACTCCGGATATCCCGAGGCCCGGGCCTATCTCGGGTTGGCGCGTATACGAGACGCCATCGCCATGCACAAGACCGCGAAGGCCATGATCGACAAAGCGCACGATCTGGATCCCAACGATAGCGATATCCAGGAAGAGTGGATCGGCACGCTCTCACGCGCCCAGCGTATCAAGTACCTCGAAGACTCACTTGCTGGCGAAAATAATTGGGACGCAGAAGAGCACGAGGGGGTGAAAGACTATCTGGCGTATCTGAAAGAGCGTGCAAACCAGCACAAGGGATCTTGTCGCCTGGTCAGCAAAGTGACTGCCACCGAGACAACTTTGGCTCGACTTCTCATCGATCCGACTCATCTTCATGGTTATGGACTGCCGGTGGCTCTGAATGGTCACAAGACTAAGCTGCTGCTGGACACCGGAGCCAGCGGGATTCTGGTCACGCGTTCCATCGCGGAACGTGCCGGCATTTCCAAGATCAGCCAGACCAAAGTGGGAGGCATCGGCGACAAGGGGCGCCGCAACGGGTACTTCGGCATTGCCGATTCCATCAAGGTCGGCGACCTCGAATTCCAGAACTGCTCCGTGGAAGTCATCGAGGAGCGCTCGGTTGTCGGAGATGATGGGCTGATCGGCGCCGACGTGTTCCAAGATTTTCTCGTGGAAATCGACTTCCCCGACGAAAAGCTCAAACTGAGCCAACTCCCAAAGCGCCCTGGCGAAGTCGATCAAGAGCTGGCTCTCAACAGTGAAGACGACGATTCCGGCGATTCAGGCACTGCAGAATCGACGGCCGACGCCAGACCCGGCGAGGGCAAGACCGCCGACGCGAAGACTCCAGCGCCTGCCTCGGGCCCACAGGACCGCTACATCGCTCCTGAGATGCAGTCCTTTACTCACGTCTTCCGCTTTGGCCACGATCTGTTGGTTCCAACCGGCATTGGTAACGTGCCCTACAAGCTGTTCCTCATGGACACTGGAGCCACAATGAATGTCATCTCGCCGGCGGCGGCGCGGGAAGTGACAAAAGTCCAAGGCGATTCCGACATGATTGTCAAAGGTATCAGCGGCGAAGTGAACAACGTCTTTTCTGCGAACAAAGCAGTACTCGTGTTCGGTCGCTTGCGCCAAGAGAACCAGGACATGACTGCGTTCGACACCAAGAACCTCAGCGACGACATCGGAACGGAAATCTCCGGCTTCCTGGGTTTCACAACGCTTCGCCTCCTCGACATCAAGATCGACTATCGCGATGCCCTGGTCGACTTTAAGTACCGCTGAACATTGAGTATTGCTGCGCCCCAAAGATTTTTTTCAGGCGCTCGTTCTCAATCAGCACGTGCTCGAGCAGTGGATTGTGATAGAGCACATATGCCGGCCTGGGATTTTCGCGCAGAGTTTGCTCAAGATTTGCCGCCACCTGGCGCATGCCCGATTCCGGGAAGGGGTTGAACAGGTAGATCACCAACGGGCCTTCGGGAAGAGGGAAAGTGGTCGCGTCGGCGCAGATGGTTTCGATGGCGAAACACTTCTGGGACTCGCTTTTGTACTGGCGCAAGTTCTCGACTGCGATTGCGTGCAGAGCGGGGAGAAGTTCCACGCCCACGATGCGGCGGAAGGGATAGTCCGAGGCCATGAGCAGCGTGCGCCCCTTGCCGGAGCCGAGATCGAGAAAGGTGAAGTCGCGGAAGTTTAGAGTAGCGCCGAGAGTGGTGTGGTTGGAACTCGGCGTTTGCTGTAATGCGTCCAGCATTTCATGAAACGCCGCCGGATCGGTGGGCTGGTACGCGGAATGAAACATGCCCAGCAACCGGTCGCGCCAGCCGACGGCTCCACTGGTTGTGTTCACGCGATAATCCCAGTCGTAGTCGGCGTCTCCGAAGCGTTGGCGCAGACGCTCTGGGGTGGAATCACGCGCGAACTCCCACAGCACTCCGGCGAGGCGGCGCGTGGCAGCGAAGAAGCCCTCGTACGCGGCGGCGTAGGTCCACCACTGCCAGGCAGTTTTGAGGACACTGATTTGTGGAGGCGAGTCCATACGAAGTGGGAACGCCTAGACATGATACGGGGAAACGGCGGTCACTGATCCCGCTAGCTGTGGCTGTGGAACTTCGGCGGGCCGGGTTTATATCCCGGAGGCAGACCTTTCGTGATGAAAGGGAAATCGTCGGGGGTCTCCACCAGTACGCGGCCGTCGGACGTTATTTTGTAGGCGTCGCCATCGGGATCGACGGGGATGCCTTTCAAATGCGCGGCCGCGACCAGTTCCGTCATGCTGGTGGGAGCACGTCCGTTGCGCTGGGCGAACTCAGTGACCAGGGCTTCGAGGTGGGTGACGTCTTCATCTACCTGGACCGCGCGCAGGTGTTCGACTGCGTTCTGGCGGATAGTGGATTCGCGGGCGGTTTCGTAGGTGGCGCTCCACAGCATGCGGGCCGTCGTGAAGTCGCCGGCGTGCATGGCCATCTGCGCGGCCAGGATCTTCATGAACGGATGCGCGTTGGGAACGTTCGAGCCGCGCTCAAAAACCTCGGCAGCTTTGCGGTAGTCCTTGAGTTCGGTGTAGTAGACAAAGCCGAGATTGTAGTAGAGCTGCCAGTTGTCGGGATTGTTCTGGATGCCATACTCCATGAGGCGAATGGCGCGCTCCGGTTGGCCGGCTCCGCCGGGCGGCCGCGGAGCCAGAAAACTGGCGCCGAACTGGTAGGCGGGCAGCAGATGCGGATCGAGCGTGGTCGTGATTTCGAGCAGTGGCGCCAGTTCGTTGTAACTGTGGGCGTAGTCGAAATGGCGGTGGCCAAAATACTGCACCGTGCGCGTCCAGTAGATGCAGGCCATCAGGCCATCGAAGCCCAGGCTGGCGCGCTTGATCATTTTCGGAGAGTTGATGTAGAGCACGTCTTCGATGCTGGCCTGGGGACGAAGCCGGTCAATGTGCCGCAATAGCAGAACACTGGCGGCCATCGAAACCGCCAGGCTCACGGCGGCGATGATGGTGGTACGCTGCCGTGCCGTCCTCATTTCAAATTCCTGCGCTCGAAGATCAGCACCGCACCGCTCAAGGCCATCGCGCTATAAAACAAGGCGTAGAGCGTGTTTTGCAGGATGAGTTGCGAACTCATGGGCTGCTGGTGCGCAACCGCGCTGATCACGTTGAGCGCCGAGAAATTTGGTACCAGGTAAGCCGCGCCGGTGGCCACCCAGCGCGTGATGCCGTGAGCCATGCCGGCGAATCCGCGCAGGTCGTCGGCGAAACTACCGATCACGAACAGAGAGAACGCGAAAACCGCCGACAGCAGCGGCGAAGAGAACGATGAAAACAACAACGCCAGCGAACAGATGACCAGAAATTCGAGGATGATGAAATAGAGCGCCACCAGGATCAGCGCGTCGGGCTTGGAGAACTTATGAGTCACGTAGAGCAAAGCGCCGAACACTCCGATAGCCATGAAGAACGTGTTGACTACCAGCGTTCCGGCCAGGCCAAAAAATTTGCCGACAATAAACTCCCAGCGGCGGACGGGACGCGACAGCACGGTGTAGAGAGTGCGCTTCTCGATTTCCTTCGAGACCAGCCCGATGCCGATGAAGATGGCGATGACCACGCCGAAAAGCGATACGGCGGTGAGGCCGAGGTTGATAACTACCAGGCGCTCGATGTCGATGGAAATCTGGCCGACGAAAATGGCCGCGCCCGAAAGCAACAGGGTGAAGGCAATCAGGTTGTAGAGCACGCGGTCGCGGACCGCTTCGCGAAAAGTGTTGGCGGCAATGTAGGCGATGCGTGGGCTCATACGGCGGTTCTCAGAGTTTTTTCTGCGGCACTTTGCGAATGCTGCAGTTTCTCGACGAAATACGCTTCCAGCGAAGTGCGCAGCGGAGTGAGGGCGATCAGGCGGATGCGTTCGCGGCGCAGGACATCGATGGCGGCGTCCTGCTGGCCTTCAGGGATCACAGCGCGGACGGTGTCGCCGGTGACGTGGCATTCCGCGCCCAGAGCTTTCATTGAAGCCGGAACCTGCGTGCCTTGCCAGACGACTTCCACTTTGCCCTGAACCGTCGCGGTCAAGTCTGCAACGGCACCCACGCCCCGCAATTCGCCTTGGTGAATGATGGCGACGCGGTCGCAGAGCGCCTCGGCGTCGGACAGAATGTGGGTCGAGAAAAATACGGTCTTGCCTTCCTGCTTCAGTTGCTCCATCAGGTCGCGAACTTCGCGGCGGCCCAGCGGATCGAGACCTGACATGGGTTCGTCGAAGAAAACTAACTTCGGGTTGTGCAAGATCGCCTGCGCGATTCCGGCGCGCTGCAGCATGCCTTTCGAGAACTTGCGCAGTTGCACGCCCTTAATGTCGGTCAGGCCCACGCGCTGCAGCACCTCTTCGATGCGGCGCTTGCGGTCTTTGCCGGGAACTCCCGAGAGCTGGCCATAGTAATCGAGCAATTCGTGCGCGGTCAGGTAATCGTAGAAGTAGGGCTGCTCGGGAAGAAAGCCGATCTGCGCTTTGACTTCGGGATCGGTCCAATCGTGGCCCAGAATACGGGCGGTTCCGGCGGTCGGGAACACCAAGCCCATCAGCATTTTCAGAGTCGTGGTCTTGCCTGCGCCGTTGGGGCCGAGGAAGCCGAAAATCTCTCCCTCTTCCACGGTGAGATGCAGCGGCTGCAAGGCCCGCTTGGGGCGCTTGCGCCAGAAGCCCACCATGTAGGTCTTTTCCAGTCCAAGGATTTCAATTGCGGCCATTGTGTATCAGACTTCCGGTAGAAGGTTTCGAAAATATTATAAGCACCGGAGCGCAGTAGAGCATCCCCGTGACGGTTACGAGGGTCACTGGGCGGGCGCAGGCCAACCTTGCGCAGAAACGAAACCATCCAAGCCGCCGAGCGATTCTCAACTTGCGATGAGATTCTGGTGCGCTACTGCGTCACCGGGAACGCCAGACACGGCGCGATGGCATTGACCGGAAGGTCGCCGACGCTGCCCATTTGTGAGCGCAGCACGCCATCGTTGGTGGAGCAGTAATCGTGGTTTCCGGTGGAATTCATCAACACCGGCGCGGCCGCACCCACAAAGGCGGTGTTGTTGACGGCGCCGCCGCTCACAATGCCGGTGGCCAGAAAAACATAGCCGCTCTTACCGCCGCTGCCGGGGGTAGAAGAGGACAGAAAGCTGTCGAGCAGGCATGCCGTCGTGGAAGACGGAGTGCATGGCGACGCCCCACCCAGCTCTCCAATGTTGGAGGCATACCCAATCGTAGGATAAGCGGTGGTGTAGGTGACCTCGGAACTCTTGATGGCGCTGATGGACCCGACGGCGGAGGCCTCGTTGGCAGAGACCCGCGCCTGCAGGAGGTTGGGGATCGCGATGGCGGCAATAATAAGAATAATCGCCACCACAATCAGCAACTCGATCAGTGAGAATCCCTTTGTGTGACGCATCCGATCTTCCCTTTGAATTCAGGCTAACTTTTGGGTGATTAGTTCCGCAGAAATAATTGCAGTTTGAACGCCAAATCGGATCGAGGGGCCCGAACCTTAGTAATCCCTAAGACTTCCGGCAAATCAATGGGTTAGCAGCAGGGAACCACCATCGGGAACGGTGGACGTGGCAGCCTGGCTGGCCGGTTTTGACACAAAGTGTCATGCTCCTTGCTAAAACGCAGAAACCTCGGTGGCCACCAGACCCTTTGCAACAAAAAGAGCAGCGAAGTGGATTCGCTGCTCTTGGGAATGTCTCTGTAGGGACCGCGCGATTCAACCCAACGGGTATGATGCGCGTTACTGGTTCAGCGGATTGAAGCCTTGAATGCCGGCTTCGGTGGCCGAGCAAACTCCGGCGGGATCAACGCGAATGACTGCATCTTCTTCGGCGCAGAAAGCGCGGATCCCGGTCTGGTTGATCGAAAGCGGAATCCCCTTGATGGTATAGCCTATGTTGGTGCCGCCCGCGACGGCTCCGGTGCCGGTGGTGAACGAGTAGCCGCTCTTGCCGCCGCCAGCGGGGTTGCCGTTGTTGGCGAGCACGGAGTCAATCAAGCAAGCCGAGGCCGAGGATGGGACGCAAGCTGCACCCAATGCACCGCCGAGCTGCAGTAGATTCGTAGCATATCCAACGGTCGGATACGCCGTCTGGTACGTGATCTCGCCCGTGGTGACGGTGCGAACGGATGCTACAGCCGACGACTCATTGGCCGCCATGCGAGCACGCAGCAAGTTCGGAATCGCGATCGCTGCAATGATCAGGATGATGGCTACCACAATAAGGAGCTCGATCAGTGAAAAACCTCTTTGCTTCCGCATCTTTTCCCCCAACTTTGTAACTAAGATTTGGTTCGTCACGAATGACTCAGTCGGGATCAGTGTTGCACGTGCCTGGCCGAAGGCCGCGACTGACAATGGTTCCGGCGGCATGAGACAAGAGCTTTGTTGTCACCGTCGGACAGGAAATCCACCTTAATTCTACCCCTTTCCCCCGCCGCGTGCCGCCAAAAGTGGCATTGGACGGACAATTCGCGTCAGTCTGTAAGTAGAACGCGGCAGACGGCCGGGCTTGCGCCTTTACTGTATTTGCGCAGATGGGACGGCGCAGGGTGAGACTCTCAGCTCCTGACCAAAATAAAAGGGCAGCGAGTGTGAACTCGCTGCCCCTGGCTTATACCCGCCCCGTGGTATTGGCCAAAGTAGTCTTACTGGTTCAACGGGTTGAAGGTCAGAAGGGTCGCTTCGGCGCTCGAGCAGGCTCCAGCCGGGTCGACGCGAACCACTGCATCTTCCTCAGCGCAGAAGCCGCGGATGCCAGTCTGGTTGATCGAGAGCGGAATCGCCTTGATCGTGTAACCCACGTTGGTGCCGCCCACAACCGTGCCGGTACCAGTGGTGAACGAGTAGCCGCTCTTGCCGCCGCCAGCGGGGTTGCCGTTGTTGGCGAGCACGGAGTCAATCAAGCAAGCCGAGGCCGAGGATGGAGTGCAAGCTGCACCCAACGCGCCGCCGAGCTGCAACAGGTTCGTAGCATATCCAACGGTCGGATACGCGGTCTGATAGGTGACTTCGCCCGTGGTAACGGTACGAATGGAAGCGACAGCAGACGACTCGTTGGCCGCCATGCGAGCGCGCAGTAAGTTAGGAATCGCGATAGCTGCGATGATCAGGATGATTGCCACCACGATCAGCAGTTCGATCAGTGAAAAACCTTTCTGTTGTTTCCGCATCTCTTTTTTCTCCCGAGCTTTATTTTGATTTTGAATTTTTAATCTGATCACGAATGACTCAGTCGCGATTGTTGTTGCACTTGCCCCGCCAAAGCTCCAATGACGCCAATCCCTTATGGGCATGGGGAAAACCCTGTGTTCTCAGCGTCCAGTGAACATTCGTGCTGTCTTCAAGGGGTCCGAAGTAACCTGTGCTGCCAAAGAGTGGTGGCTCGACTGACAATTAATGTCAGCGTAATAAAGTACTTCCGGAGCACGATGCTCAGTCCTATCCTGCTCATCCAGAAGACGATCGCCGGGCGAGAGGCTGCCGTGCTTTCGGCCGTACCAAGGGTAGTGGTGCGATTGTGAGAGCAGAGCGATCCGTATCAGGGCATCGCTTTAGCGAATGCCGCCACAGCGGCTAAAGCCTGGTGTGAGCTCTATGCCGGAGTGACATGCCTGAAGGCATGTCCTGACGAACCTTCTTCTCAAACAGGAATGAAATTGGAGGATGTAAGAAGCCAGGAAAAAACAAAAGGCAGCGAGCGTGAGCTCGCTGCCTTTTTGGCTTATACCCTCCCCCAGGTATTCGCCAGACTGAATTACTGGTTCAACGGGTTGAAGGTGAGGATGGTCGCTTCGGCGTTCGAGCAAGCTCCGGCCGGGTCGACGCGAACTACTGCATCTTCCTCAGCGCAGAACGCGCGAATACCGGTCTGGTTGATCGAGAGCGGAATCGCTACGACCGTGTAACCAGAGTTAACGCCGCCCACAACCGTGCCAGCGCCCGTGGTGAACGAGTAGCCGCTCTTGCCGCCGCCAGCGGGGTTGCCGTTGTTGGCGAGCACGGAGTCAATCAAGCAAGCCGAGGCCGAGGATGGTGTGCAAGCTGCACCCAACGCACCGCCGAGCTGCAACAGGTTCGTAGCATATCCGACGGTCGGATACGCGGTTTGATAGGTGACTTCGCCCGTGGTAACGGTACGAATGGAAGCGACAGCAGACGACTCGTTAGCCGCCATGCGGGCGCGCAGCAAGTTCGGAATAGCGATAGCTGCGATGATCAGGATGATTGCCACCACGATCAGCAGCTCAATCAGTGAGAAACCCTTCTGTTTCCGCATCTCTAGTTTTCCTCTCGTTTGGTCTGTTTTAACTGCTGGTCACGGATGACGCAGTCGTAACGATATTTGCACTTGCCTCGCCAAAGTCGTTAGTTACGTTAGTTCGGGGCGGAAGTTCGGGAAGGGCCTTATTTTCAGTGGAGAGGTAAACTTCAGTCCCCTTCGCGACCTGGTCCGACCTTGTCATGCTGGCAAAATTCGTCGGCCGTCCTGACAATTCGTGTCAGTCTGAAACCGCATTTGGGTTCCATTTGGGAACGGATAATCAACGTCTTCGAAGGGACCTCTTTGCATTTCGGAGCACTGATCATTGTTGCGCATGCTGCCGCATTTCGCTGTTTCGAGTCGAGCCATTGGTGACATAGGTAACACGCCTATCGGGCCTAACCCTCTCGCTTCAGACCATCTGTGTTACGTTGGAGTTCTTAGCCATGGCTGCTGCCGAAAATCCTGCATCTGCGTTGCCAATCGCGATCCGAACTGCGGTGATTGCCTGCCTGGTCGTGCTGGCTGACGTTGCGGCACTGCACTTGGATTTTCGTCAGCCCTTCGTCGGATACGGAATCGGCGGTGCGTGCTTGCTGCTATTGGCCTCTCGGCCGAGCTGGCGGCAGGTAGTGCTCGTCATTGTCGCCGGGGCGATGATCGCCTTCTTTGTGGTCCGTCGCATCGAGGACGCAGTCACGCTGGTGATTCAGCTGACCGGATCATTAGGCCTTGCGACGCTGCTGTTTCTGTGTTGCAAAGTGGTATGGGAACCGCGTGAAGCCCGGAGCGCCACGTTTCGCATCCTTCTGCCGTCGAGCGTGCTGACCTTCATGATATTTGGGTCGGTCTATTCGCTGAACATGGCGTCGTATTTGCACGCCAAGACTTTTGATCTTTACACGTTTGTCTTCGATGGCAGTTTGGGCTTTCAGCCGAGTTTTGCGTGTGGCCGGGCGTTAGCCGCCAATTCATGGATGATTCCCCTGGTCAGGCTGACCTACGAAGGGATTGTGCTGGCCATGGCCGCGTTCTACGCGGCGTTCATGGCGCGCCGGCAGAAACCCATCTGGGAGTTGATCGAACTGCTGTTCGCCGCGGCGATGGTGGGATACCTGTTCTTCAGTGTGTTTCCGGTGTGCGGTCCAAGGTATGGTTTCCCGGCTTCGTTTCCCGGAGCAGATTTTCCCTATTCGCGGCTGGCGGGTTTGAACCTGCAAAGGATTCCGGTGGATTGGCTGATTCCGCGCAACGGAGTGCCATCGCTGCATTTCACCTGGGCCTTGCTGATCTGGTGGAACACTCGAAGCCTGCCTCGATGGGGCCGGGTGACCGCAACCGCATTTGTCTTGGCTACGGCCTTCGATACCATGGCAACCGGAGAACACTACGTGTTCGATCTGATTGCCGCGCTTCCGTTTGCGCTGTGCATGCAGGCCAGCATGATCCGGACCGTCGCGTTTCGAAACCGCGAACGCTGGCTGCCTGTGCTGTGCGGCGGGTCGATGTTCCTGGGATGGTTGGCGCTCTGCCGCTTCGGTCTTCCTCTGCTGTTGCAGAGCCCGTTTCTGCCCTGGTCGCTGGCGCTTGCATCCTCGGCCATTTCGATCGTCTGGGCCTTTCGGCTTCCTGCGCTGATTCCAGAAATGCAGAGTCGCGTTGCATCGCAGGCGAAAGTTAAAGCTGTTGCGGCCACCGCTTAGCCGAACAAGAATCACAAGACAGTAAGGGGAAAGAGCGCCGACGCTCGCCAGACCGTTGTGGTCGCCGGACGTGCAGTAGAATGTTGCGGCGAAGATCGCGGCCACCCGCATGGATTCTCCCAAAGACGCATTTCAGATTGAAGCTCAGATCTCACGCGCCTGGACGCTGCCCGCGAGTTTCTACACAGACGCCAGCATTCTGGCTGCCGAGCGAGAAAAGATTTTCGCGCGAACCTGGCAGGTCGTCGGTCACGCCAGCCAGGTTGCGCATCCCGGCGATTATTTCACCACCGATCTGATCGGCGAACCGCTTGTCTTCGTGCGCGGCCTCGATGGACGGTTGCGAGGTTTTTATAACGTCTGCCGGCACCGGGCCGGGCCTCCCGCGGAAGGCTGCGGCTCGCGCAAGCTGTTTCGCTGCGGATATCACGGATGGACGTATGGTCTGGACGGCGCGTTGCTCAGCGCAACCGAGATCGAAGGCGTTGAAGGATTTCATCCCGAGGAGTTTGCACTCAGGCCCGTCCTGACCGAGGAATGGTTCAACCTGGTGTTTGCGAATCTCGACCCTGCGGCGCGGTCGCTGCGCGAGAGCTTGGGCGAGCTGCCCGAGCAGGCGGAGAAGTTTCCGTTTGCCGGAATGAAGTTGTTCGAGCGCCGCACCTACGACATGAAGTGCAACTGGAAGACGTATGTGGATAACTATCTGGAGGGCTACCACCTGCCCAGCGTGCACCCGGGGCTGAACCGCGAATTAGATTTCAGCGCTTACGTGGTTGAGCCTCACGCGCGGGGTCGAGACGGATATGTGCGGCAATTCAGTCCGATTCGGGGAGCGCAACCGGGCGATGCCACGCCGCGCCGCTACCAGGACGCGCGCGAAGATTTGACTACAGATTACTTCTGGATTTTCCCCAACTGGATGCTGAACTGCTATCCCGACAACGTTTCGCTCAACATTGTGTTGCCGGTCGAGGCCGAGCGGTCGCTGGCGATTTTCGAGTGGTACCTGCCAGAGAAAGATCATGGCGCTCCGGCGGCGAAGGCGTCGGTGGAGTTCAGCGATCAGATTCAGATCGAGGACGTCGGCATCTGCGAGACCGTGCAGAAAAATCTGCGGTCCCGAAGCTATTCGCGCGGACGCTTTAGCGTGAAGCAGGAAAAAGGCGTGCACGCGTTTCACCGGATGTATGCGGAGTTCATGCGCGAGTGATGGGGCGCTCTCCCGTCCAGACGTGTCATTCTGCGCGCCCTGCTTTTGGCGCTCGTTTTTCTTGGATGGAATGAACAGCAGGTTCCTCCACTACGCCGTCGCGTGCGCTCCGGCTCCGGTCGGAATGACAAGCTGTTTACGGTGACAAGCTGGTTTACGGTAGCGCACGAGCTCCGCTAGAAGCTCTCGGCTTTGAGCAGCATGCAGGTGACGTCGTCGTGCTGGGGAGTGTTGCCGACGAACAAGTCGAGTTCGGCCATGAGGCGCTTGAGCATTTCAGCGGGCGCCGTGGATTTTCCCGCTTCAATCGCGGTCAGGAGGCGGGCTTCGCCGAATTCCTCCTGGCGAAAGTTCTCGGCTTCCACTACTCCATCGGTGAAAATCACCAGCCAGTCGCCCGGCGCGAGCGTGACCGTGGCGGATTCGTATTTCGCCTCCGGCAGGATGCCGAAGGGAAGGCCGCTGGCGCGGCGCAGGATGGGATTGTTGTGGCCGGCGTTGATGTAGTCGACGGTGCGGCGGACGGGATCGTATTCCGCGAGAAACGCGGTGGTGAAACGCAATCCACCCTGGCTGTTGCCGCAAGCGTAGCGATTCATATTCGCGGCGAGCTCGGGCAGCGCGACCTGCGCGGTAGAAAGTGTTTTGAGACTGGCCTGAAACGTGGCCATGAGCATGGCGGCTGGGATGCTCTTACCCGCGACGTCAGCCACCGCGAGCACCACGCGGTTGTCGTCGTTGCTGCGGCCGGGGCGTGGAAAAACGTCGTAGTAATCGCCGGCAACGGTGTTGGCGGGGCGCGTGGCGTAGGCGATGGCGAGTCCGGGAATCTGCGGCGGAACGCCGGGCAGCAGCCAGGTCTGAATTTCGCGCGCGATCTGCAGGTCGCGCTTCATGACTACGCGGTCGGCGATCTCCAGGATAAGAAGCAGCAACAGAAGCAGTCCCGCCCAGAAGTGAAGATCGAATTCCCCGACGTGCACTTCATGGTGCGCGTCTTGATAGTTAAAGCTGCCGCTGGGAAGCACGAGCAGGATTAAAGCCAAGAGTAATAGGACGCGACGCGCGGGTGAGAGCTTCTCGAACACCGCCCAAAAGAATTCCTTGACGACGTGGAGGTTGCGGCCGCCGTGGGTCAGGCCCTCAGGCGTTTTGGCCTCGACATCTTTCGAGTACAAGCGATAGCTGGTGCGCGCTTCAGATTCGAACTGCGACCAGAGCTGGCTGACCTCAAGACCGTCGGTGACGCGACGCCAGAACCGGTGCAGGCGAACGCCGAACGTGGCGGGTCGGCCGGGTTGCGGTGCAGGAGGAGAAGCGGTGACCATGGAAATCTCGATTATAGAGGAAAGTGCTGGCGCGAATTCTTGCTGCCTGCGCCTGATCGTAAATCAGAAATTAGAGATCCACTTTCCGGATCGCCTTCACGGTTAGTGCTTCATAATCCGCTTCGCCTTGATCGTCATGAAGCGCTTCAGTTTGTCCGGCGAATCACCGACGTACAGCGTCTGGGTGAATGAGTTTGGAGTGAAATCCGACCACACTTCCTTTTCGAACACCGGCTTGCCTGAGACCTCGTGTTCGTCGGTCGCCACGTAATCGGCGCCGTCCCAGTTACCCAACTGCGATGAGACTCGGCAACCCTTGTCGAGTGCGAAACTGTCACACCAGACAAAGTGGAAGCCCTGCGCCGCGGCATCCCACCAGATGGTTCCGACGCCCCACGATTTACCGGCGACGCCGTCTCCGTGGTACTCCTCAATGAGAGACAAGCGGGCTGGGCCGACGCGATAGCGGTCTCGGGAATTCCCGCTTCCGCCTTTGGGTGTGAGGTCACTGGGTTCATAGGTTTCTTCGGTGGTCCATTCCCCGGCGAGAGCGCGGATGAGTCGCTCCATCTGCGGCGCAGTGCTGGCAGAGTTCTTCGCCGCGGTTTCCTGGGGAATTGGCGCCGAAGCCTTTTCCGTCTGCGCCCCGGCAAATGCCCCGACGAACAGAGATCCATACAATGCTGCTAACCATATGGAGGTGAACTTCACTAGAGGTTGCTCCTGTGCGGCTGACGCGCCGATTCGTGGCCTGGATTATAGAGGAGCAGGGAGGAGCGGAGGCAGGAAGCCCGGCGGGTGATTCATGATGCAGACTGTAGTAAGCGCCCGAGGCGGCAATCCTTAATCGAAAATCG
>JBEKWZ010000022.1:0-12353 GCA_049512555.1 Candidatus Sulfotelmatobacter sp.
GGCCGTGACGTTCGACTCGGCGACTCCGTCACCACTGCGGCAACTCGGCTCCGGTTCCTCTTCCGTTCGACCAGGCCTTCGTACACACCAAGAAGTTTCTGATAGTGCGCTCGCGGAGTGTGGCGTTGCCGAACCATTTCCCAGCCGGCGCGCCCCATCGTCTCCGCCATCTCCGGATTCGACCCCAGCAGCTGAATCGCCTGCGCGAGTTCATTCACGTCGCCGGTGCGGTAAAGCAATCCGGTCTCGCCCTCGTGAACCAGTTCCCGCCTCGATCCCAGGTCCGATGCGACCACCGCGCGTCCTTCCGCATAGGACTCAAGAATTGTCTTTCCCATGGTTTCGTACGCGTGCGACGGTAGCACTGTAAATCGGGACTTGGCGATCAACCGATCTCGTTCCACGCGGCCTACTTGACCCACAAACTTCACGTTCGACAGCCTCAGCGAAGCAGCCAATGCCTGCAACTCTGCGCGCTGCGGCCCATCGCCGGCAATAATCAGCCGCATCTGCGGAACTTGTTGCATCGATCGCAGCAGATCATCGACGCCCTTCTCAGCCGACAATCGGCCGATGTAAAGCAGCGGACGATCCTCGCTTAACGGCTCCTGTAGTGGGTGAATCTCCTGAAAGTGCTGCAGCACTTCAAACTTCCCGCCATCCCATCCGTGCTCCACGAACTTGTCGCGCACGAACTGGCTCGGCGCAAGGAACACGTCCACGCACTTGCGATAGGTGCCCAGCCAGCGATGAACGTAGGCTTCGGCCGCCAAAACCGTGCGCGCAGCCCTCCCCGGATAACACTCCGTCTTCACCGCATGCCAGAACTTGCCACCCTTGCACGCCTCGCACGGCTGCCCCTGCGATACCAGGTTATATGCCGGGCAGAGCAGCTTAAAGTCATTGACGTGGTAAACCACGGGAATGTTCTGCGCTTTCAATTCCCACAGAATCGACGGTGATAAATGGTGATAGATGCTCCGAAAATGTGCGACGTCGGGTCGGAAATCCTTGATCATCGCCCGGATTCGCCGCCGCGCGTCCGTCGAATAGATTGCATGCCCCACCCGCCGTGCCTTCTGCCACCACCCCACCTTTTCCTTGAAATCGATGTGGGGCACGAAATACTGATCGTACGGAGTCGCTTCCCCGCGCGGATCGGCCATCGAAAACAGCGCCACTTCATGGCCCTGCGCCCGCATCAGTTCCATCAACTCGAACAGGTAGACCTCGGTTCCGCTGAAGGGATAGTTATATTTGTTGCAGTACAAGATTCTCATCAGGATGGCTCTCTGTCTGCGGAGCGATCCGCTGAATTAATAAGTCGCCGAAGGATTCCAGATTCGCTCCGCGGTCGAAATTGTTGCGGACGTGCACTCGGGCTGCATGGCGCACCCAGTCCAACTGCCGCGCCGCCAAACGCCCGGCCGCTAACGCCTCGCCAGGAGGAGCACCTGGCGCCTCCATCAACGAGCGGATGAACAGCAGGCGATCCACAAAACCCTCCAGCGATCCGGGCTCGTACAGAAATCCCGTCCTGCCCGCAATCACGAGCTCCGGAACCCCCGTGATGGCCGGGGCCAGCACGATCGTTCCGCGGGCCATCGCCTCCATCAGCACCAGCGGAATCCCCTCGCTCCGGCTGGTCAGCACGACGACGTCGGCCCGGTCGTAGAACGAATCCGTGCACTCGCGCGGCACATGTCCCAGTAACTTGACTCGCTCCTTCAAACCACAATGCCGAATCAGCGCTTCCAGATTCTTCCGCTCAGGCCCTTCGCCCGCGATAGAGCACTCGAAAGGAACGCCCCGGTCGCGGAGCAGCCCGCAAGCCCGCACGAGAAACGCGTGGTCCTTGACCGCATGCAGCCGCCCTACAGCCAGCAGCCGGAACGGAGCACCTTCCGTTCTCCGCCTCGGGGATATCAGCCCGACACGCTCGGATACTTCCACGCCCAGCCGTGCCACTACTACTTTCCCCGCATCCACCTTGGGATAATGTTCGAGAATGTAGTTCCGGTTGTACTCAGATACGGTAAGGCAGAACGTGCAGCTCTCAAGCTTCGTATCGAGATACGTCGCATGCAGCAGCAGATCCGACCCGTGCAGAGTCATACTGAATTTCACACCAAGCAGCCGCGCCGCCACCATGGCGATCCACGATCCCAAGTATCCATGATGAACGTGGATATGATTGACTCCGCGTCCTTCCAGCAGCACCGCGTAGCAGGCCCCCAGCCCCGTGTGGGCCAGCGCCTTGAACCGCTTTATCGGTCCTTCCCTCCCGTGCAACACTACCCGCGAAATCAGCGGCCTGATCCGTTTCACGCGCCGCACACCGAGCCACATGGCCCGCAGCAGAGTCATTCCGTGCGGTGGCCGCAGTACGATTTCCGGCGCACAATCGGACACCGCGGCTTGGTTAGGAGCAGATTTCCGCACACTCCCGGGGATCACGCGCACCCCCAGCCTGCGCAGCTCCTTAATCTCCTCGACCACATAGGGCTCAACGGGAGAGGGAAACTCGTTGGCGAGATAGGCAACGGTCAGCATCAGCGGGATTCCTGCGCTCGGCGGCGCTGCGCGGCCAGCATCCCGGCCATCGTGAATACTAAAGCGTTCACGAACTGATAGCTCATGACAACCAGGGCCGCATTCACCCAATACACGGCGAGCAGAATCGGCCACATGCGATGAAACTGCGAATCCAGGAACCCTCTCTCTTCCGCAGCCGGAATCGAGCCCCCGCCCAGCCGCCACATCTCCCACATCAGCCACAAATACAGCGCCAGGCCCACCACTCCGTGCTCCACCAGCAATTCCAGGTACGTATTGTGCGGATACAAGACCTTGTCTTTGTAGCCATAGACATACCGGGGCAATTCGGCCGGCATCTGGTGAAAGCCCCACCCCGTCAGCGGGCGCTCCAGAAACATGTCCCAACTGCCCGCGTACACTGCGACGCGAAATTCCACGGGTCCGCGTTCTTCCAGCCGATCGCTCAGCGCGCTGGCCGACTCATGCGAGCTCAAAACCGCCAGCAGCCCCACTCCTGCCATCAAGACCAGTCCCGCAGAAGCCAGCCGTAGAGTGCGATTTTTCGAAACCAAGATGAGCGCCAGCACTGTCCCCGCAAACGACAACCAGACCGCTCGCGTCATGGTGGCAAGGATCGCAATTGGCACGGAAGCCAACAAAACCGCGCTCTTTAGACCTCGCACCTCTCCTCGCCGGAAAGCATGCAGAGCCAGCAATCCAAGGATGTTCAACGAAACGCCATTGGCTACCGCTTGCAGGAATGGGCCCCGGGCCCGGTCCGCGTGAAACCCGAGGGTTTCATCCAGAATGAAGCGCGGAAAAATCAGGGCCTTCGCGCCCACCAGGAATGCGATGGCCGTAAAGCTCAGATAGGCCAGCACCACCAGCGCAAATACCTCAAATTGCCGCAATCGCTTTTCGTCCGTGAACACCAGCCCCGCCACGTGAAAAAGCACGAACGGAACTATCAACTTCGATGCCAGCAGGCTCCAGGTCTCGTTGTCGAACGGCTGTCCAAGAACACTGGCAAGCGCCAGTGCCGCCAGTCCAGCCATCGGCCAGGTAATTCGTTCGACCACGAACAGCCTTTGCCGCAGGACCATCGCCCGTCCAACCACTCCGATCACGAGAAGCCCGAAAGCCACGCGGTCAATCTCGTAGAACGGGACATTCTGGTTCCGAAGTAGCATTGCCGTCAGCGCCGCCAGAAAGAACAGCGAAGGCGCCGCCATCAATGCCTGCAGCGGACGCAGTGCCGCCTCCGCTGCCCAGACGGAGAAATCTACTCCGATCTCCAACCGCGCCGCTCTCAGGGAGATCGAATGCATCAGTCCCCGCTCCCCTGCACCACCGCGAGGAAGGTCCTCAGGAGAATTCTCATATCGGACCGCAGACTCCACGTCCGGATGTACTCTCGATCCAGCTCCATGGAGCGCTCAAATGATGGATTGCGGCGTGCGGAAACCTGCCACAACCCTGTAATGCCGGGCGTCACGTCGAGCCGCGCCAGATGCTCGATCTCATACGCGGCAAATTCGTCCAGCGGGTGCGGTCTTGGACCCACCAGGCTCATGTCCCCTTTCACCACGTTCCAGAGCTGCGGCAGCTCGTCCAGGCTGTAGCGTCGCAGAAAACGTCCCAGCCGCGTGATCCGCGGATCATCCGCAATCTTGAAGAACGGCCCCGATCGCTGGTTGTTTCGCCGCAGATTGGCTTTCAGCGCATCCGCGTCGCTCACCATGGTGCGAAACTTGTAGCAGCGGAACGGCAGCCCCTTTCGTCCTCCGCGCTGCGCGCAGTAAAGAAAAGGGCCGCGTGAATCCATCCTGATCAGCCCCGCGATCGCGAACAGCAATGGCGACAGCACCGTCATCACCAGGCCTGCTCCGGCCACGTCCACGACTCGTTTCAGAATCAGTCCCGCCGAGGGCAATCGCTCCGCATGCAGCGAAATCACGGGCATGTCGCCCACTCGCTCGACATCCCTTCCCGCTGGCTTGCAGCCAAACAGCTCGGGAACAATTTTCAGGTCCAGCCGCAGGCGCCGAGCCTCGCGCAGCACCTGCAGCGTGACACCTCGGTCATGCGGCGCCGCTAGAATTATCTCGTCCACAAAACCCGTACGAGCCAACCGAGCCAGTTCGCTAACCCGCCCGATCACTCCGTTCCCCAGCGCCCGATCGTCGTCCAGAAACCCGCTCACCCTGCGCCCCGCTTCAGGATGTTGCGTCATGTACGAAGCCACACGCCGGCCCACCCCACCGGCTCCCACAATCAACACGTTGCGCATATCGCCGGCCGGTGCGCGATGGTTCTGCTTCGCGCTCTGCCACCTCCACGCCCATAGCGCCCCAAAGTGCAGCGAGCCTGCTCCGCAGAAGAGACCCGTTGTGGCCCAGGAAGCCCCCTGCAGGCCGTAAACGCAGCACATCAACGTTGTGGCCAACAGCACCGACTTGGCCAGAATTCGCGCTTGCGACCGCAGATCGCTTTCGGAGTGCAGTCCCTCGGTGTAGCCGACCAAGGTAATCAACGCTGCATGCAGCAACGCAATCCCCAACAGAAAAACCGGCGCTCCCGCCGCGTAGGCGAAAGTCCGCACATGAGGGAAAAGCACTCGCAGTGGCACCAGCAGCGCCCCGATCGACAGCCAATTCAGTGCGACCAGCGCGAAATCCGACGCCATGGAGCGCGCCCAGGTCCACCCCATACGGCCCTGCAGGGGGCCCGGCATTAAAAACGCCAGTGCATTCTCGCGCCTGCCGGTTCGAGTTTCGAACCCAATCTCTGACAGTGTTGCTGTGGCAATCGGCCTGACCGATTGAACCGGCTTCTTCCGGTCGCCTCGAAACGGAGGAGTCTCTCCGGGAATCAACCGCGCCCAGTCGACCACCTGCGGTTTCTGTTGCTCTGGATTTAGAGATGATGATGAGGACACGTCAAATCACTTCCACTTCGTCGTTCTCGGATTGAGTAACCTGGCCCTGGAAAAAATGCATCGGAAATCGCGAACTTTTCCCTTGTCGTCGAGCTTCAGCCTCGCCTCAGCTCTACAACCGTCGATAAAGCCTGTCGGGAATCGGAAAAACTCGGTCGCTCAGCACGGTTCCGAGGATGCGAACCTCTGCCGCCTCGAGCATTTCCACGATCTTGCACGCCGTGATCCGCCGGGTGCGATGCGCCGACAACACCAGAATGATTCCATCCGCGAACTGCGCCATGGCCAGGGCTTTGTTCGATTCTCCGGCGGGGGGTGCCTCCACAATCGAGAACTCAAATTCCCTGCGCATGTCACCCAGATGCGAATGCAACAACGCCGTGGCACCCCTGCCCTCACGAGTTTCCGCAGCCGGCACCAGCCAAAGATTGCCCCGCGCGCGGTTCGCGGCCCGGCCGAGCGGCGTCTTTCCGTTCCCAGGGCAACGGCCGCTCATCTCCGCCGAATACACTTCCGCATCCGGTAAAACCTCGGGATACTCGCCCACGACGGCGACATTGCTGACCGTCTCCACCGCCAGAGCCTCGCCGACACCGCGGCAAATGCTTTTCACATTGGTATCCCCATCCAGTGCGCAGAATACGACTTGCCGCACCGGGCGCTCGCCATTCGAAAAGAAAACCTTTCGCACCAAGCTCCGGATCTGTTCCCGGGCAAAGTCTTCCGGATTCCATCGTTCCGTCTCTTGCACATTCGTCTGCCGCCGACGTACTTCGGCGGGCGCACTGGTCCGTGGAAACAGAACCGCCTCGCTCATGACCTCTTCTCTCATGCCGAAAGCCTCCCTTGCGCCCCGCGCGGCAGCGATGCCAGAACCGGAGAATGCAGGTACGCCAGCACGTCATCCGGCGTGCGAAATGCCGGGTCCACATAGTCCGCCGCAAAGGCCGCGCCCGTACCTGCCGCTCCGGCTGCGGCCAAACCTACCGCCAGCACGCCTAACGCGGACCACACCGGCAAAGCTGGGGCGACCGGGCGCTCGGCGATGGCGACGTTCACGATGCCCCGCTCGTCCAACGCGTCGTCCATGCGCGCCTCTTCCTGCTTCTTCACATACAGCAGATAGTTATCCTCCGCGGCCTTCTCCGTGCTGACCAAATCATCCTGGGTGATCGCGTCCTCCCCCAGTTGCCGGGCCATCGCCTGGTAGGCACCCTCCTGCGAGGAAGTCGCGGCTTCCCGCGCCTGCAGGGCCTTCAATTCCACCTGCGCTTTCTGCAATTCGGACTTCGCCCATTCGTAGTGCACGCTCTTATCGGTGGTTTCGTCGCGCACCAGAGAAGTTTTCTCCGCCGTGATGGTCGCCTCGTTCTGAGCAATCTGCTGGTTGACTTCCTGCACCAGGCGATGGCTGGGCTCGAACTTTGTCAGCAACTGGGTTCGCTTCAATTGCAGATCCAGCAGGCTCGACTTCAACGCTTTCAGCAGTTCCGGATTATCTGCCGTACGAACCTGCGTGGTTGTCCGCTCCGGAAGTTTCGTTAACAGATCGCTGAGTTCCCACACCCGCTGCTGTGTCTCAGCCAGGTCGACTCGCGTCTGCCGATAGCTGGCGTCGGATTCGCTCAATTTCTGCAGCGCCAGATCGCGCTGCTGCGCGGCCGCCACCACTCCACGCCCCGCGCTGAACTGCAGCAGTTTCTGTTGCGACTCTTCCAGTTGCCGCCGCGATTCTCCCGTCTGCTTTTCGAAAAAGTGCAACTCGCCGGAGGGCCGATGCACCTCCATATGCTTCTCCAAGTAGACAGTCGCGACCACCTGCAGCACCCTTGCGGCCTTCTGCGGATCGTCTGCCGCATAGCTGATCGTAATCAAATTCGTCTTCTTCACCGGCTCAACTTCCAGCTTCTTGGCCAGGCGCCGCGCCGCCCGTTCCACTCGCTGCGCGTTCCCCTCGCCCATCCGCAGAAAGTGAAACCAGTCGCGTCCCGTTCCAGTCTGCTCCACCACTTTCCGAAGAACCTCGTCGTCGCGCAACAACTCCACCTCAGAATTCAATTCTTCTTCTGTGATCGCCATCCGCGTCAGGTCGATCGGGGCGTCCTCGGTCGCGCTCACCAGAGCATCGGCACGCCCCTTCCGCACCAGCACTTTCATGTTTGCCTGGTACGTCGTGCCGAAGCACGCATACAGGATCGCCAACGCTAACACCGTCCCCGAAGCGACGACGAAGACCCTCCGCTGGCGGAACAGCACCATCGCCAGTTCCCGCAGAGTTGGCGTTGCTGTCCTTTCTCGTCCGCGCGTCGGGTCTTCGTCTGGGGGAGTGGTCATCTAAAATCCTTTTCCTAGAATTGAGTGGGGCTCACGTACATGCTCAGAGAAGATCTGGTCAAATAACGGTCGATTTTCGAAATCGTATTCTGCGGGACAAATACCATGTCCCCCGGCCGGAGATGCGCATCTTCCCCAAGACTCCTGTCCTTCAGCATCTTTTTCAAATTGAGCAGCCGCGTTTCCACCAGGTCGTCATTCACTCGCCGGAACAGCACCACCTGCGAGTGCTTCGCCTGCGGTGTCATCCCTCCCGCAATCTCTACCGCTTCGGCCACGGTTGTGTCGGAACGCAGCTCATACTTCCCCGGTTTCCCGACTTGGCCTCCCACGATGAAGTAAGGGTGTTCAAACTCCTTCAGCAGTACTGCCGCCTGCGGATCATGCAGATATCCCTGGTATGCCTTCTGCACCGCCTCGCCGAACTCCTGCAAGTTCAGCCCCTCCACCTCCAACATGCCGGCGTCCTTCAACATCACGTAACCGTCGGGCTGCACGGTCAGGGCCTGGTTAAATTCGGGAGCGACTGTGAAGCTGATTTCCACTACGTCGCTGGGTCGTAACCGGTAGAGCGGATGGCGCTGCCCTCCGAGCTGGAGGTTTCCCTGGCCATCCGCTCCCCCGGGTTTTGCGGCCATTGTGCTACTGCCTCCCGCTCCTGCCCCGGTAAAGCTGGATCGAGAAGTCTCTTTGCCTCCGTTCAGATCGGTGTTCCCGCTCTGAGCGAAGCCGGCCGAACAAAGCTCAAGAATCAACAGGGTGCTGGTTATCGCTCCGACGATTGTGAATTTGCGTTTCATTGTCCCTTGCCGAACACGGTTCCCGCTGAGCGCCACTGGCTGGTCGTGACGCCTTACTTCGTCAACTTAGGCTTCCTCCTGGAACCCGGCAAGACATGGTAAGTACCGTACACAAAAGTGGACTGCCCTCCCCTTCCGGGAAAACAGTCCAGCCGCACAAAGGGTCGCATCCAATCAGGGCTTTGCGAGGATTGCTCCCGGCAAACGGTAGGAAACCCGCCTCGTGGACAGTCTCCAATAGGAGTACCTACGAAAGTAGACTTGCATGTTCACCATGTCACAACTGTCGGACACAAATCGCTCGCAATTTTCCCGTCTTGAGACAGATGCTGTCGTCGCAATCACAATACAGGCCCGATCAAGACTCTCCTGGCCGCGGACCGTCCAGTCTTTCCACACCAAGGCCACGCGTGCCGGCACACCGCCGTATCAAAATCTCAATTCCCGATTCGAGATTTGGCCCAGATTTTGTGCAATGTTTCCTTGTCGATGCGACGTTCCCTCCTTACAATCGCGGCATCGCTTCTCTTGAGTTTTCTCGGAGTCTTGTTTGACGCGTCCTTCGTCCGCCGCCACTTCCAACGCTATTGGTGTCCTCATCGCAGATTCCAATCGTATGCAGGCACAGTTGCTGATCTGCGCGCTGCGCCGACATCCGGAGTTCGACATCACCACCTGTCCGATGGATACGATCTCCATCTTCCAGGCGGTCAATGCGAAACCGCCTCGGATCGCCGTCCTATCGGTACATTCGCACGCCGATGCCGCCGAAACCGTGATAACCCTGCGCCGCTTCCATCTCTCGCACCCCGAGATTCCGAAGGTTCTGCTGGTCGACACTTGCGACCGCGAACTTGTGGTCAGCGCGTTCCGCTCCGGCGCGCGCGGCATATTCCCCATCACCGACGCCAACCTCCGCTTGCTGTGCAAGTGTCTGCTCTGCGTGGCCGCCGGACAGATCTGGACCAACACCGAACAACTGAACTACCTCATGGACCTCATCTCCGAAGTCCCCTCGCTGCGCGTGCTCAACTCCGGAGGCTCGTCGTTGCTCACCCCGCGCGAGGAACAAGTCGTCGCCCTCGTCGCTGAAGGCATGGGCAACCGCCAGGTCGCCCACGAACTCAACCTCAGCGAGCACACCATCAAGAAATATCTTTACCGTGTCTTCGAAAAGCTCGGCATCTCCACCCGCGTCGAACTCGTCCTCTACGCGGTCAATAATGGAGATCCCCGCCAGGCCGAGTGGCTGGCCGGCGCCAGCCGCATCGTGCCCAGTGCATGAGATCCTGTTGACGTATAGCTCGGATTCCGATATAACGGACTCCGACTTATGAAGGATCATGCCGACAATTTCCTCCCGCTGTCTCCTGCGACGCTCCATATCCTGCTCTCCCTCGCCGCCGAAGATCTCCATGGCTACGGCATCATGCAAGAAGTAGCCCGTCAGTCGGAAGGAAAATACAAACTGGGCCCCGGCACTCTCTACGACAATCTGCAGAAGTTAATTCAGCGCAAGCTGGTGCAGGAACTCGGCCGCCGCCCGGGCGACGACGATCCGCGCCGCCGCTACTACCGCCTCACTTCGCTCGGCCGCGGAGTCCTGGCGGCGGAAACCAACCGGCTCGGCGACGTCATCCGCGAAGCTCGCCTGCGTCTGCAAATCGCCAAACCCCGGAGGGCCTGATGCTTCGGTCTTTCTACCGCTGCCTGCTCCGTCTGCATCCGTCCGGCTTCCGCCAACGATTCGCGGATGAGATGCTCTCAATCTTCGACCACAGCGTGGGTAGACCGGCCGCCGTGAGGCTGCTCATGGACGCAGTCGTGTCGCTGACTCGTCAGTGGACACTCCGCCCGGAATTCTGGCACGAGGGTCCCGCAGCACAGCAGGCCGCTCCCGACGGCGTTCCCTCCTTCTGTAGCCTCGATCCTTTCCGCCCTCGCACTGGCGCCGTGATTCAAGGCCTCCTGCTGTCGACAGTCCTCTTTTTTCTGATCTGCTTCGCCATCCGGTACAGTGGGGTCCACGTTCTCCACGTGCGCATTCCGGAAGCTCGATTTGAAAATCAGCAGTCGATTCGCCAGGATTCTGGCGCGGCCGAAGGGGCGGCGATTGACTCCTCCGTGGCGAACTTGTCCGTCCCGGCGCGCGCACGCCACCAAGACCAGGCATCCGATACTCAAAATCGTGCGTCTCACTCGTCAGCCACACCAAACGCCCAGCGAGAAGCCGTAATCCCCGTCGCCAAATCGCAAACCAAATTGCAGAAGAAGTCCGTACGATCGCCCCATGTGTCACCGGCAACTCCCGAGGCCCAGGCCCAGTTGCAACCGGACATGGGAACTGCTGCAGACCAGTCGCAAGCTCAGCAATTGATTTCACAGGAAGCCGCCGGCACAACGGTTCAAGCGGCAAGTGAGGTCGGGGAATTAGATGGTGCGGCCCGCGACCGGGTGATTCGCGGAGCGGTCGCGGATCTCAACAAGTACTACGTTGATCCTGGTGTCGCCCAGAAGATGGCAGATGCCTTATTAGTCCACGAAAAAAATGGCGATGACGATGTGGCAACGGATGGCGCGGCCTTTGCCGATTTGTTGACGAAGCAGATGAGGGATATAAGCCACGACCGGTACCTGATGATGGTTTACAGCGCAGTCCCAACCCCTGCGAACCCGCCTGCACTGTCTCAAGCACCATCTAACGAAGAAGTCGCGCTCTATCGCAAAGAAATGGAACGGACCAACTGCTCGATCGAAAAGTTACAGATCTTGCCGCACAATATCGGCTATTTGAAATTCAATCAGTTCCCCGACGCCTCTATTTGCGGAACCAGAGTAGCGGCTGCTATGGCTTCGCTGAACCATGCCGATGCGATCATCTTTGACCTGCGAGACAACCCCGGCGGTTATGCGAACATGGTCGCCCTCATCGCAACCTATCTCTTCGATCGTCCCACGCACCTGAACGATTTCTACGACCGCGGCGAAAATTCCACCGAGCAGAGCTGGACGCTGCCGCCCGTCCCCGGAAATCGACTGGCCGACAAACCTGTTTTTGTGCTCACTTCCCACTCGACTTTCTCTGCCGCCGAGGGATTCAGCTACGACTTGAAGATGCTGAAACGTGCCACCCTGGTGGGCGAGACGACGTCAGGCCGCGGCCATATGGGCATGGGGCATCGAATCGACGATCACTTCACCATTCGTGTCCCCGGCGTAAAGGTGGTCAATCCGATCTCAAACACAAACTGGGAAGGAACGGGCGTGGAGCCGGATGTGAAGGTGAGATCCGCAGAAGCCCTGAAGACAGCCCGGAAGCTGGCAGAAAAAAAGCTGCAGCAGAATTAGTCGATCCGCCGCCCATTTGAAACCCCGCGCTCCGCCCTGTATAACTTGGAACGGAATTCCTTGCCCGACGCCTCGTCCAATCCGGTCCCTGCCCAGCCCGAACCAGATCTACCGGGGAAGCCCCGCCGCTGGAGCATCATCGCCGCCGGACTGCTGCTGCTCGCGCTCGCTCTGGTCGTGATCTACACCAGCCGCGCCGCATTCTTTAGTCCGCTGGCCCTGGTCGTGGTGTCGGCCATCGGACTCGCCGCGCTGCTGCTGGAACTTCGTTTTCGCAAAGATGTCAGCCCCCGCGTCCGCGCCCCGCTCTGGCTCAACGTGCTGGGACTGGTGTTCGCACTCGGCGCCGTCTTCGCCGACCTGTTCCACGTCGGCGCCAACCTCATGATGGTGGC
>JBEKWZ010000023.1:0-12162 GCA_049512555.1 Candidatus Sulfotelmatobacter sp.
CGTTTTACGAAGTAGCCGGAACCATCAAGTTTACTGCGGAATGCGATCGGAATCTCAGTGCGCGGCTGCTGAAAGCAACAAGAATTTCGAAAGCAAGATCAGATCGGCATACTAGCACAAAATTTTTTGTTGTGTGGAAAACTTCGGCTGGAATTTTTCCGCGAAGCACTATTCAGAACCCGAATCCATGGCGCTGTCAAGTAGCGCGGTGGTAACTGCCGCGGAGACGGTGCAGGGGCGAGATCGCGCGGGTTGATTCTCCACGAAGAATCGCGGGTACTTGTGCGCTAGTTTTTCTTTCGCGCCTCCGGTGCTTGTGAGTGGTTTTGACGCGACCCCACGGCTTGCGCCGTGGGCTGCACTCTTTCGCCGCTTCGCGGCTGGATTGACATGAGTGATCTCTTGGTTGGCGCGGTCATGCTCGAAGCTAGTTGCTCGTGGTTAGAGAGACGTAGCGAGCTACGTCTCTACGAAGATCGAACCGAAAGATAGGCAGCATCGGGGAATGTGGGTTTGGAGGTAATGGCGAAAGTGATTTATACTTACGGTTTGCCCTAAGACCGTTGAACGAATCAGGAGCAAGTACTTTTCATGCCCAAGCGTACATTCCAACCCAACCGGCGCAAGCGATCGAAGACACACGGATTTCGCACGCGCATGAAGACCCAGGGCGGCAAGAAGGTAATTTCCCGCCGGCGCGCCAAGGGGCGCAAACGGGTCTCGGTGAAACCAGGTTTCCGCGAATAGTCCAGTGGCGCGGGTAAGCCGTGCGCGCCATCCGCTGTTGCGCCTGTCATGCTGCTTCAGCCATGTTGCTTCAGACATCTGGAAATAGCGATCTGGAAACTAGAGTCACTGTGACTGCGACCTTTCCCCGCAGTGCGCGGCTGTTACGTCATGCCGACTTCGAGCGCGTGTACAAGCTGGGGCGGCGGCATTTTTCCGCGTCGATGACCGTATTTTATTGGGAGCGGGCGGAGGCGGGCGAAGCTGGTATCAAGAGCGCCGCGGCTAAGTCGACTGCCAGCTCCCCGGCTAAGTCAGCGATAGCTCCGGGACTGCGGATTGGATTTACGGTGAGTCGCGCGCTGGGCGGCGCGGTCGTGCGCAACCGGATGAAGCGGCGTTTGCGCGAGGCGGTGCGGATGACACGGCCGGCCGCGGGGCCGAACGCGGATGTGGTGATCAATCCGAAGAAGTCGTTGCTGACGGTGGAGTTTGCCGCGGTAGTGAACGAAGTTAGTCGCGCTTTCGTAGTTATTGAACAGAAGCTTGCGGGGAAGGCCGCAGGGACGGAAGTTCGCGAGAAAAGGCCGAGGGGCTAAAGCCCTTGGAGTAAATAGGGGCCGATCGCGGCGTTGAAGCGCTGCGCCACCCAAAATCCAGAATGCGCCAAATCGCCAAATTCGTTGTGCTGCAGTTGCTGCGCGGATATAAGTGGGCGATTTCGCCGATGTTTCCGCCGGCGTGTCGGTTTGTTCCGACCTGCTCGGAGTATGCGATGGAAGCGGTGGAACGGTATGGCGCGCTGCGCGGCGGGTGGATGGCTTTGATGCGGCTGCTGCGATGTCATCCGTTTGCCCACGGGGGATATGACCCCGTCATTCGGCAGGGGCTAAAGTCCGAATGTTGCCCGGAGGCTGACGGCGCGGCTGGAAGCCGCGCCCTTTCGAGGCAGGATCAAAGTTCAAAGCAGGATCAAAATCCCCACTTCTCGCAAAGTACGCGAGAAATGGGGCACCCGGTCGCTTCGCTGTCCCAAAGGGCGAACTGAGGGAACGGTAACTTTGCCAGACATTCAGAATCCACAACACGAGCCCGGCAGCGAGAAGCGGCTGATGCTGGTTTTTCTGGTGGCGTTCATCGCGATGCTCGCGATGCAACCGCTGCTCAAGAAATATTTTCCGCAGGCGGTCACGCCGCCGCAGCAGAGCCAGGCTGCGGAGCCGCAGGCTGCGTCGACTCCGACATCAGGGGTTACACCAGTCGTTGCTCCTATCAGCACTCCGGGCAATGTTGTGACCAAGCAGGCGGCCAGCGAGGCCGAGACGGTCATCGAGAACGATCTTTACCGGATCACGTTCACTAACCGCGGGGCGCAGGTGAAATCGTGGATCCTTAAAAAGTTCGATAACGACGCGCAGAACGGGCCGCTTGATCTGGTGAATCCCGCGGCGGCGGAAAAGTATGGATATCCGCTGTCGCTGTGGACTTACGACGAAGGCCTGCGCGGGCGGCTGAGTTCGGCGCTGTATGTTCCGAGCGCAATTGGCCCCGCTGGGGACGCACTCGCGAAAATGACCGTGGCAAGCTCCAAAGGAGAGCTCGCGGGTCAGACTTTGAAAGCTCCGACCACGGTCATGTTCGAATACGCCGACCAGGATCTGGTGGTGAGCAAGAAGTTTACGTTCGACAGCACCTACATTGTGACTGTCGACACGAGCGTCACGTACAAAGGCAGCGCGGTCGCGGCACTGCCGGCGTGGCCTTCGGGATTCGGCAGCCAGACGACGCCCGCCTTTTACGCCTCTGCCCTGATCGACTACCAGTTCAATAAAGACATTGTGCGGCTGCCCATCCGGTGCGGATTTACGGTGTTCTCGAAGTGCACCGACATTAGCGGCGGGAAGACGATCTCGGGACCGTTTCATTGGGCGGGTCCGACGGACCTGTATTTCGCGGCGGTGTTCATTCCCGACGATCCGAATTCGGCGGCGATGGTGACGCTGCGCAATTCGATGTCAGTGGCGCGCGACCCCGACAAGCCGGAGTCGAAAGAGATGGTGAACGTCGACGTGCTGGGGGCGGCGGTGGGCAACCTGCGCGGGGCGACGTCGGAGCGGATTTTCGTTGGGCCCAAGGAACTGGAAGTTCTGAAAAAAATTTCGGTGCCGGGATTAACCGGGGCCGACAACGATTTGAACGGGCTGGTAGATTTCGGCTGGTGGAGCCTGATCGCGAAGCCGCTGTTTGTGTGGCTCAAATGGACTCATAACCACATCTTCCCCGGTTGGAGTTCAGGCTGGGGATGGTCGATCATACTGCAGACCTTGATCATCAGCCTGGCGCTGCTGCCGCTGCGCATCACGCAGATGAAGTCGATCCTGAAGATGCAGCGCGTGGCGCCGCAGATCAAGTCGATCCAGGAGAAGTATAAAAAGTACAGCCTGCGCGATCCGCGCAAGGCGCCGATGAACGAGGAGATCAGCGCGCTCTATAAGAAAGAAGGAGTGAATCCGGCGGGGGGATGTTTGCCGACGCTGATTCAGTTTCCGTTTTTGATTGCGTATTACCGCATGCTGGGAGCGGCGCTGGATCTGCGGCACGCGCACTGGCTGTGGATTCATGACTTGTCGGCGTCGGAACCGTTCCCGTATATTCTGCCCATCCTGATGGTTCTGAGTATGCTGGTGGTGCAGAGGATGACGCCGCAGGCTGGGATGGATCCGGCGCAGCAGAGAATGCTGACGGTGATGATGCCGCTGATGATGGGGTTCATCTTCTTCCGGCTGGCTGCAGGACTGAATCTTTATTACGCCGAGGCCAACTTGATTTCGATCGCGCAGCAGGCGGTGATGAACCGCACTTCGCTGGGACGCGAAATGCGCGAGATGCTGGCGAAGCGGGCGCGGAAGAAGGATAAATAGCTGTCAGCCATCAGCCATCAGCTATCAGCTCGAGCATCGATCGCGGACATCTACGAATCGAGTTTTGTATTTTCGCCAAGATTTTGGGGAGCAAAGAAACGTCATACCCTAATCAGCCCAGCTGAAAGCTGACGGCTGATAGCTGAGAGCTGAATCCATGTCCATTCCCGATAAACTCGCCGCTGCAAATAAGATCAATACGTTTCTACAGGCCGTCGTGACCCACGGCGGACTACGACTGAAATACCGGATCGTGGTGGATCCGCCGCTGCCGGAGAACCGCGATTGGGAGAAGCCCGAAATCCTGGTGGATTTTGCCGGGCCGGACTCAGCGCTGCTGCTGGACCGGGGCGGAGAACTGCTGCGGGCGCTGGAACTGCTGGCGCTGGAGATGCTGCGGCTGCCTTCGGGCGAGCATGAAAAGATTTCGTTCGACTGCCAGAATCACCGGTCGTTGCGCATTCAGGAACTGAGAACGGCTGCGAACGTGGCCGCCGAAAAGGTGCGGAAGACGGGGATGCCGTATCAGTTCAGTCCCATGTCGTCGCGGGAGCGGCGGATTGTGCATCTCGCGCTCCGCGACGAGGCCGACTTGCGGACCGAGAGCGAGGGTGAAGGGATGCGACGGTGTTTGGTGGTATATCCCAAGGATTACAAGGCGGCGGGGCAGCCGGCGCCGCGGACGCTACCTTAGTTCCCACTTCGCGGAGTTTTTTGGACTGACGGGTTGGAGTCTTGGGGTTGAAGACCGCGTTAGTATTCCACTATTACCAGTCTGGTACGCGGGCCACGCAGTTTTCCTGCGCCCTAATAGGGTCTGTTCCGATTTTGCGAAGGTGTTTGCATTCGCGATGTGAGGAATCCCATCACCGAGTCGATTCCCACTTTTCGGCATCCGTCGGGCTCAAATCGAATGAGACAAGGGGCTAGAGTGCGGAGGGCTCCCACCTGTTAATGAACTTGACTCGTGGCGTTACAGGATCAGGGATTCGGGGTAAGGGAAGCATGCTCTTCTGGGGTAGTGGTGGCGGCTCGCCTTGCTGCGCTTGGCGGGACGGGCGAAGGCGCCCGTCCCCACACAAGCCTTGACTAGCGGCCTGCTGCTGCGGCTGCTGCGGCTGGGATCATGCCGGCGATGTTCATGGATTCGATGCGGTTGAGGACGGACTCGAGGCTGGCGCCGGTGTCGGTGCAGGCATCCACGTAGGGATGGCGGCTGCCGTCGGCGTGCATGACCAGCACGCTGGTTTCGGCGTTGGCCTTCTTCACCATGTAGGGCAGGTGATGACGATCGTTGCGAGTCAGGGTTGGGCCCAGTACGACCAGGTCAAATGAAGTCTTTTTGAGAGCCTCGTCAACGGCTTTGCGTCCGGCGGCCTTGGCGACGATGTGCCCGGCTTTTTCGATGGCTGCGGCGTGCGCGGCCAGAACTTCCTCGTCCCCTTCGCCATAAAGAATTCTAAGTTTCGATTTCGCCATTAAAGTCCCCTCGATTAAATCGTGGTTCGTGGTACCTGACACACCAGTACCTGCTAGTGACGGTAGCAACCGCCGGGGGCCGGGGAAACGTCACCGAAGACGCACGACGAACGGGACTAGCGGGGCGGCGGCCCTCAGGGGCTGAAGCCGTGCCTTTCCCAAACCCAGCCAGCGGTGACCTTCTCGAAACCAGCGCTGAGACTTGCTGCAGAGCCCAGGGAAATCGGAACCTCTGAACGACGGATGCGGCGGTTCTTCACGACGGCGACGGGTTCTTTTCTGCAAAAGGCTTCCCCTTCGAGGCTGTGCGCGCTACACTTCTGCGCGGAGGCTTTCCCACCATGTCCGGCTCATTCATCTGGAGAGCTGTACTCATATCGTTATTGTTGACACTGTTGTGGACGCCCTGGCTGAACGCGCAAGCGGGCGGCGCACAGACTTCTACTACCACGTGCAATCTGGAGGACGGGCGGCAGGTTTACGTGCGGTTCATTCCGGTTTCGAGCAAAGAGAAGCCGGCCAACGGCAAGCCCTGGGCCCCGGGTGGAACGCCCATGACGCTGTTCACCGAAGCGCAACTGACGCTGGGGAGTTCGGTAATTCCTGTGGGCGCGTACACTTTGTATCCCATACCAGCGAAGGATCACTGGACCGTGGTGGTAAATAAAAATGTGACGCCGGGTGCGGCGTACGATGAGAAGCAGGACATTGCGCGCGCCGCGATGGAGACGGCGCAGGTGGAACAACCGTCGGAGGGGCTGGAACTGGCCTTCGCGCATGTGGGCGCCCGCTGCACGCTGCGGATTTATATGGGGAAAGCCGCGTCGTTTGCCGACTTCACGGCGAAGTGATGGGCGCCCGCCGCGGGAGCGAGCGCTCCCGCGACAGCCGGCAAAGCCTGCCCTGAGCGAAAGTCGAAAGGATGCCGGCGCTACAATCTCTGGATGCGCCCGCTTCCGATTATTTTCTTTTTCCCGCTCACGTTGCTCTCTCTGTTGGCTCTCACGCTGCAGACGGTTGCCGCCGATCGATCTCAGCCTCAAGTTCAGATTTCTCATACAACTGAAAGTTTGCGCGGGGTGAGCGCCGTCTCGCGAACCGTGGCGTGGGCCAGCGGGACGCATGGGACTTACCTGCGCACGACGGATGGCGGGCGCACGTGGACTCCGGCGCAGGTGGCTGGCGCCGAAGCGCTGGATTTTCGGGCGGTAGTGGCATTCTCTTCCGACGAAGCTTTTCTGATGTCGGCCGGTCCGGGAGAGCAGTCGAGGATCTACCACACGGGCGACGCCGGGAATCACTGGCAGCTGCAGTTTACGAATACAAATCCGAAGGGCTTCTTCGATTCGATGGTGTTCTGGGATTCCAAGCACGGGACGGTGCTGGGCGATCCGATTCCCGACGACTCTGGGGCGCTTAAGTTTGAACTATTGCTGACGGAGGACGGGCAAAACTGGCGCGCGGTTGCGTCGGCGAAACTTCCGGCTGCGATGGAGGGCGAGGGGGCGTTTGCGGCCTCGAACACGTGCCTGGCGATCGTGCCCGGGGGGTTGGATGCGAACCTGTGGTTCGCTACGGGCGGCAAGACGGCGCGCGTTTTTCACTCCGGCGATCGCGGACAGAGCTGGGAGGTGGTCGACACGCCCATGGTGCACGGGCCGGATTCGGCGGGCATTTTTTCGATCGCCTTCCGCGACGCGATGCATGGAGTGATTGCTGGAGGGGATTACAAGCATCCCAACGACGACGGGCCAAACCTGGCGTTTACTGACGATGGAGGGAAGACGTGGACGCTTTCGCCGCTGCATCCGCTGGCCTATTTTTCGGCCGTGGCTTATGACCGGAAAGTAAATGACCAGGCGATTCGGGAGGCGGAGGTCGAGAGAGCGATGCGGGTGAAGGCAGTTGCTCCGGAGCGGATTTTCATTGTTGGTCAGGATTTTGTGTTCGACTTTCGGCCGCCCAGGAATCCACGGCGGATCAATGGGAAGAAGCAGATGGGGATTCAGTTCAATGCGGCCAGCGCGTATCCAGAGGGCGGTGTTCTGGTGGTCGGGCCGAAGGGTGCGATCGCGATGATTCCATAGTCTTCGCAAGCAGTTTCGCGGGCTGGGAAAACAACCACAGGGGCTGAAGCCCACCATCCTTCTGAATGCTTATGCGGTGCTGAAGCGCCGCTCTTCCACGGTTGCATGCATTTGCGGGATGTTTGTTTAGTCTGCTTCGCTCCATCCCAAGCCATGTCTCGGGGAGCCCGCTGGGTGACTAAAGGGCTATATCTTCCTGTTCTTTGCATTCGGCGGTGGATCAACGAAGATTAAGAAGATTAGTCAGCTCTTAATCTCCTCCAGATCGAGAACACTGTGAAAAGACTACTTCTGGCCATTGTTATCTTTGTGCTTGCCGCGATGACGGCGGCTTCAGCGCAGACGCAGACCTCTGCTCCTACGAATGCCGCCCCCGCGACTGATGCGATGACAGTCTCGCGCACAACCAAGGCGGTGCATTATCGCCTGCAGGGCGGGTCGACCAAAGTGAACTTCCGCGGGACGGATCAACTGCAACGCGCCTCGGGCGAAGCGCGGGTTGAAGGCAAGAAAACCAATTTCGAAATCGACGCGAAATTCGAAGGCCTGGAAGATGCCACGAAGTTCGGTCTGGAATTTCTGACGTACGTGGCGTGGGCGGTTTCGCCACAGGGGCGTCCGGTGAATCTGGGCGAGCTGTCGCTCGATCAGCATGGCAGCGCGCATTTGAAGGCATACACCGACTTGCAGACTTTCGGAATGATCGTTACGGCCGAGCCCTATTTTGCGGTGACGCAGCCGGGCAACATGGTGGTGATGGAGAGCGCTTCGGTGAACGGTGGCGCGGGCGAGGTCATCGACGCGAAGTATGAACTGGTGACGCGGGGCACTTATTCGTCGACCAACACGCACATTCAGGATGCGATTTTCGGTATCGACAGCAAGACTCCGCTGGAACTGTTTGAGGCGCGGAACGCCGTGCGCATCGCGCATATTGCGGCGGCCGATAAGTACGCAGCATCGATTCTTTCGAAGGCGGGGCAGCAGTTGCTGCACGCGGAAGAAGTCTACCGGCAGAAGCAGAACAAGGCGGCGGTGGAAGCCGCGGCCAAGGAAGCAACCGAGACCGCGGAAGAAGCGCGGCTGATGGCGGTGAAACAGAAGGCGGAAGATGAAGCGCAGGCTGCGGCCGCGGCGCGTGAAGCCAAGGCCCGCGCCGATGCAGCAGCGGAAGCCAAGCGCCGCGCGGATGCAGAGGCGGCTCAGGCGCAGGCGGAACAAGCGCGCGCCCAAGCCGAACAGGCGAAAGCCGAAGCCGAGCGGATGAAGGAAGAAGCTGTGGCGGCGGCGCAGGAAGCAGCGCGCCAGAAAGAAGAGGCTGAAAAGGCCAAGGCAGAAGCAGTAGCGCAACAGCAGGTGCTGGCAGCTGAAACCGACAAGGCTCGCGCCGCCGCGGCGCAATCGGAAAATTTGCGGCAGCAGGCGGAAAAAGAGAAACAGGAACTGCGCGCGCGGCTGCTGCAGCAGCTGAATTCGATTCTGGCCACGCGCGACTCGGCGCGCGGGCTGATCGCGAATATGTCGGACGTGCTGTTCCGCAGCGGAAGTTTTGAGTTGCTGCCGGGAGCGCGCGAGCGGCTGGCCAAGGTTTCCGGGATTGTGCTGGCGTATCCGAGCTTGCACGTTGCCATCGAAGGGCATACCGACAGCGTGGGCAGCGATCAGTACAACCAGGATCTGTCGGAGCATCGGGCCGAGGCAGTGCGGGATTATTTTGTGCAGCAGGGAATTTCGGCCAGTGCGGTCGAAGCGCGCGGGTTTGGCAAGAGCGAGCCGATTGCGTCCAATGATACCGCGGAAGGGCGTCAGCAGAACCGGCGGGTTGAGCTGGTGCTTTCCGGAGACGCGATTGGCGGCGCGAACGACGAAACGACGTCTTCGCCGACGGCGACTGCGCGGAATAAGTAAGCGAAAGCGGTGTTCCGGCTCGGATTAACAAACAATTCACCGGGGCTGAAGCCCACATCTATTCTGGCGCTTTACGCGGCGCTGAAGCACCGCTCTTCCACGGTCGTGCGCAGCTCAAGTGAGACCTCCCAACTCTGAAACCTTGGCTTTGCGTGTGCGGCGTTACACTTTTATGTGCGTGCCGCACCGGAGGAACGATGACCAAGGATCACGAGAAGTCGCTGCGGGAACACCTTTTGGAGTTGCTCGAGGGTGGGAGCGCTCATGCCAAGTTCGACGATGTCATAAAAAATCTTCCGGCGAAGCTGCGGGGGGCGAAGCCGGGGCAGTTTCCGCATTCTCCGTGGATGCTGCTGGAGCACATGCGCCTGGCGCAGCGAGACATTCTCGAGTTCAGCCGCAATGCGAAGCATGTTTCTCCGCCGTGGCCGAGCGGTTATTGGCCGAAGACAGAAGGCCCTCCGAGTGCGACGGCATGGAACAAGAGCGTCGAGCAATTTCGGCGGGATTTGATGGCGATGCAGAAGCTGGTCGCGAACGAGAAGACAGATTTGTTCGCGCGGATTCCGTGGGGCGATGGGCAGACGATTCTACGGGAGGCATTGCTGCTGGCCGATCATAACGCGTATCACCTGGGCCAAATGTTGGATTTACGGCGTCTGCTGGGAAACTGGAAATGACGATGCCTCGAGTTGTTCGGGATCGGCCAGAAGGGAGAAGCCGATGAAGAGCGGGGCTTCGACAGTAGCACTCACAAGCGCCGCAACTAGAGCTAGAACCCGGCCGTACCAAGGCGTGTGCCTCAAATCGCTCGGTACCAAGAAATGCAGGGTATAAAAGGTTAGGTAGCCAGCGACAAAACTTCCTGCCACGGATTCCACGACCAGCAGCAACAGAGCGCCTTCGTAGCCGCTGCTGAGTTCCACACTTCGCTTGAGCGCTGCCCAAAGCTTCGTGCCGCGAAGAACTAACGGAATCGATGCCCCCAGCCAACTAACCAAGCTTGCAACCGTGATGATTACGAGCAGTTCGACGACGTATGTAAATCGGGAAACTCGATGCCAGCCTATCACGCGGTAAGCAGCCATCAGAACAAACTGCGATATCGCCATCCCCGCCAGGAACGCGCAGAAGGTGATTAAAGCGGCTACAAACACCGGCCCTAAATGTTCCCGTGCCCGTTGATGCCGGTCGGGAATCCAGGCCGTGTCGTCGCCTTCTTCTTCGACCCTGTTCACTACCGAAGCGACGGTGGCCAAGGCAACGCAGCCGAGAAACCAGATCGCGAAGTAGCTGCCGAAACGTAACCCCGTTACTTCAACGACCGTGTCCCAATGATGAGAAATCTCGGGGAGCGGAACAGCTCTGAGTATGGCTTTGGCTTGTCTCTCGGCCCACAACAGGACAACGCCCGCGAACACTGAGGTCGGCGCCATAATGCCAAACCACGTCCAGAACCGGGTTCTGTATAGAAGGTGGACCTGCTGCAGAAGAAATCGGGGACGAGGTAGGGTACCAACTTCAGCTTGCGACGCTGGCGGGCAGTTCGATTCCACGCTTAAACTCAGGGCGTTTCCGGAAAACGACTTTTACTCCCTCGCGCCAGTGCTCGTCAATGCCGACGAATTCCCAATCGATCTCGGGGGAGAGGTAGCGCAGCAAGACATCGGTTTGGGGATGGACGTGGAATGCTGGCGCGACCAAGTAGAGCAGCGGCTTTTGCGGCGACAGCTCTCGATCAGGGAAATATCCGAAGCGGGGAAATTCTGCGCGGGCGTTGTGCCACTCGACTCTCGACCAGTAATCGAGGCCCTGCAGGGGCAGGTGGATGTCTTCGTCGGCTTTGAGTTCGACGACGGCGAGGCGGCCGTCGCGGGTGGTGGTCAACACGTCGAGCATGGCGCGGTCGGAGGCGGAGAATGCGGGAACCTGCGAATAGAGTTGCTGCGGTTGCAGGCGCTCGTCGATGACGCTGACGTCGGCGACGACCAGGGATTCGAGCCAGCGCTCGGGGCGCAGGCGAAACAGCGGGTGCTGGCGCGGGCCGTAGGGATGGCGGGTGTCGCGGATGGCGGTGAGAAGTTGCAGGAAGAACGGGAAGTTGGAGTCGCCGTTCTGACCATCGAGCACGCGCTCTTCAGCGCCGACGCCGAAAACGATTTCCTGCTTGCTGCGGAACGTGGCCGCTTCGGCGCCCATGCGGGCGCGTGCAAACTCGAGGCCGCGCCAGCGGAAGGCGAGTTCGGCGGCAGAGAGCACGGCGACCTCGCAGTTGGGCAGAATCGAGTTGATGCGGGCTATGGAGTCGGCGAAACGTTCGAGCGCGGCGGATTCGTTGGCGGCGTGGACCAGGCGGGTGGCGACGTTGCCCCGGTCGCTGCAATCGATTTCCACCAGGGCATCGTGGCGCCCGTCCAGTTCAAACAAGCTCCACTTGGCGGCGGGGCGGTTCAGGTTGGCCATGCGCTCTCGGACGAGCGCGGAACAGCCTTGCGGGACGAATAAGTGCAGGCCCTCGACGAGAAACTTCCCTGCTGAAGAGTGGCGACAGGCTTCGAGCCAGAGAATGCCGAAAGTCAGGGAAGCGTCGATGGAGGACTGAGTTTCGGAGGCGTTGACGCCGAGAACGGCGTAGGCCGACTGACCCTGGCGAAGAAGTCCGCGGGTATAGATGGGGCCGAAGGATTTTTCGAGGTCGACGGCTGTGGTCAGGCGGGTGACGGTCAAGCCGGGAAAGTGACGATCGAGCGTGTGGCGGAGCTTTTGCTCGTAGCTGGCGCGGGCAAGTTTTTTTGCAGAGGGCGAGCGGCGGTCGCGCTCGCGGCAGATTTCGAGTTTGCTAGGGCGCGACTGGCCGAGGCGCTGCACGAACAGTCGCAGCGTTCCGCTTTTCACTTCGGCGTCGAGCACGCGGCGAACCGTGTTGCGCTCGGGCGACCAGAGGTGCAGCAGGCACTTGTTGTAGTCGCCGGAAATGGAGTATTTGGCCTGGGCCAGGTCGAAGGCCACGGCGCCGTCTTCGAGCACGACGGCTCCGACAG
>JBEKWZ010000024.1:0-12131 GCA_049512555.1 Candidatus Sulfotelmatobacter sp.
TGCTGCGGGTGCAGAACATCGCCGACCTTTTTTATATGGCGGAGGTGTTGAGCAAGCAGCCTCGCCCGCGTGGTCCGCGGCTGACCGTTGTGACTAACGCCGGCGGGCCAGGAGTTCTCGCGACTGACTCACTCATGGCGACCGGAGGAGAACTCACCGTGCTTTCCTCCGAGTCACTGCATGAGTTGAGCGCATTTCTCTCGCCGCACTGGAGCCACAGCAATCCCATCGATGTGCTCGCGGATGCCGACGCCGAGCGCTTCGTGAAGGCGGTTGACATCGCATCGAAAGATCCGTCGAGCGATGGATTGCTGGCCATCATCGCCCCGCAGGGGCTGGCAGATCCCACACAAGTGGCGGAGCGCATGAAACCGCTCGCGCACTCAACCGGCAAGCCGCTGCTGGCCAGTTGGATGGGCGGCGACGGCGTGGAGGAAGGAACGGAGATCCTGAACGCGGCCGGCATTCCAACCTTTTCGTATCCCGATACCGCAGCGCGCGCCTTCACCTACATGTGGCGATACACCTACAACCTGCGCGGGCTCTATGAAACTCCGGCGCTGGTGGAAGCGGCGGAAGCGGCCAGCGCGCGCAGCAAAGTCAGTGAAATGGTGCAGCAGGTGCGCGGCAGCGGCCGGACAATGCTGAACGAGTTTGAAGCAAAACAGCTGCTGGCGTTCTACGGAATCCCGGTGGTGGAAACGCGCGTGGCCGAGAGCGAAGAGCAGGCGGTCGCTTGCGCGGCGGAGATCGGGTATCCGGTAGTGTTGAAGCTTCTCTCTAATACCATCGCGCATAAAACGGATGTGGATGGAGTTCGCCTGCGACTGCAGACGCCTGAAGACGTCCGCCGCGCCTACCGGGACATTCAGATCTCCGTGACCGAGAAAGCCGGCGCTGAACATTTCTCTGGCGTGACCGTGCAGCCGATGGTACGGCGCGACGGCTACGAACTCATCCTGGGCAGCGCCATCGATGCGCAGTTTGGACCGGTCATCTTATTTGGTTCGGGCGGCGTGATGGTCGAAGTTTATCGCGACCGCGCGCTGGCGCTGCCGCCGCTGAACACCACGCTGGCGCAACGCATGATGGAGCAGACAAAAATCTACGCGGCGCTGCAAGGCGTGCGCGGACGCAAGCCCGTAAACCTGACCGCGCTGGAAGAGTTGCTCGTACGCTTCAGCCAGTTGGTGATGGAACAGCCGTGGATCAAGGAGATCGACATCAATCCGCTGCTGGCGACGCCGGAGCAACTGCTGGCGCTCGATGCGCGCGTGGTGGTGCACGATTCGGCGGTGCAGGCGGCGCAACTGCCGCGGGCCACCATCCGGCCCTACCCGCTGCAATATGTGTCGGAGTGGAAAATGAAAGATGGCACGCCGGTGACGATTCGGCCCATCCGTCCCGAAGATGAGCCGCTCGTGGTGCAGTTCCACCACACGCTGTCAGAACGCAGCGTGTACCTGCGGTATTTCTGTTCGCTGAGTCTGAGCACGCGCGTCGAGCATGAACGGCTGGTGCGCATCTGCTTCGGCAGCTACGATCGCGGATTCGCGCTGGTGGCCGATCACAAGGATCCTGAGACCGGGCAACACGAAGTGTTAGGCGTGGGCCGATTCAGCGCCATGAATCGCGCAGAAGCCGAGGCCGCGGTGCTGGTTTCCGATCGATGGCATGGACGTGGGCTGGGAACCGAACTGCTGGCCAGTGTGGCCCGGGTGGCCCGCGAAGAAAAATTCCAGAAACTCGCCGGAGAAATCCTGCGCGACAATCTAGCCACGCAGGCCATCTTCAAGAAAGTGGGATTCAAGTTGAGCGCGATGGAAGATGATCCCTCATCGGTTTCCGCAGTGCTGCAGCTTTAACCCAGGTCCGATTTCTCCCCGCAACGGAATTCAGGCGATCGGGACAGGCTTGTTGATCTCGAGCTGCGGCTCGAACTTCACATTCGTGCCCAGCGCCCGCGAGACCAGGCACAACTTCTCGGCGCGTTTCAGCAGGTCGAGGGCGCGATCGCGTTCGTCGGCGGACGCAATCTTGAGGTTCGGACGCACCACGATCTGGGTGAAACTGTAGCCGGACTCGGCTTTGCGCACTGTGCCGCTGGCTTCCACCTGCAGGTCGGTGAAGTCGAATTGGGCGCTGCCCGCGATCGCCCGCAAGGTTGTGGTATAGCAACCGGCGACGGCGGCGAGCAGGAGTTCCTCTGGTGTCCAGCGGCCTTCGAGGCCGCCGAATTCTGCGGGAGCGGTAAAGTGGATAGCGTTGGGCGCGGAATCTGATTTGGCCAAACCCGTGCGTCCGGAAGTCCACCAGGCTGCGACTCGATACGCGTGCTCTTCACTCATGATCTTCACCACTCCTTTGGAAGAATCTTTCGTTTTTCTTATCGACCCGAAAACAGTGCAGCGATCCGGCCTCGTCAAACGATCTGCGCAGGTGCGGAGCCGGCGTCTAGGCCACTTCCTGTTTGGCCGCAAGACCACGTTCCTGCTCGATTTTCTTGATCTGTTTGCGCAGCCACGCGCCTAGCGCCTCTTCCATATCCGCCTGGGTTCCGGTGCGATAAAAATCCTCCACCGACTGACCCTCGGGGGTGAGTTGGATGAACCGGCAGGGCGACGCCTCAGTGCGGCGTTCGGCCGGGACAAACTGCTCGAGCAGGCAGCTCTCGCAAGGATGCGGCCGGGTCGCATCGCTAAAATTCGGGCAAGCGGGGGAATCCTCGAAAACCGCGGGCGCCCGCCAGGGCGCGTGCGGAGAGCGTCCATAGCCTCCGTCTTGCAGAAAGCTCAGTTCGAACCGGAGCACGTCCAGAATGTCACGACCGTCTTGAGCCATGAGGCACCTCGATTGAACGTAAGAATGCCAAAAGTCTTGCCAGAGCACCGTGCATTGGGTCACTGGGATTGGTGATTGCGGTCACACCGACAAACCGGCTCTTTCCGAGCCACACTCGAATTGTCCTTATTTTGGGAGATCCTCGGAATAAATCGTGTGACTTCGATCACAAGCCAACGTGATTCTGGCGCGTGTTTCAGGATCCCTAACCACGAAGGATACGAAGCCGTACGAAGGAAACATACCCGGCATAAAAGACCTTCGTGATACTTCACGATCCTTCGTGCCTAATGTCTTTTGACCTACGGTTGGTAGGCGCAGCAGGGGTCGGCGGCGAAAAGGTCGCCAGTCATGGCGTAGGCGCGGGCGCGCGATCCTCCACACACAGCGCGGGCGCGACAGCTTCCACACTTGCCTTTGAGTTTCGAAGCGTCGCGTAGGGAAACAAACAGGGGCGAATCGCAGTAGATCTCGGCCAGCGGCTGAACCATCACGTTGCCCGCGGAAAGCGGCAGATAGCGGCTGGGGTAAACCTCGCCCCGGTGGTTGATGAAGACGAATCCCTTGCCGTCATTCACTCCCTTGGGCGCGTTGGCGGCGCTGGCAAAAGCTTCAGATTCGCTGATGCGGCCGCGTGATGCCCGCGCGCGCTGCTGCAGGACATAACGCTGGTAGTGCTGGCCCTCGGTGGTCTTGATCTGGAAATTGGCCACCTTGGACGCCGCATATAGCTTGGCCAAAACCTGTTCATGCTCCTCGGCGGTGAGCAGATCGGCAGCCTGTTCCGGGCTGGATGGAACGAGAAAGAAAACATTCCACAAAACCACATCCAGGCGGGTAAGCAGTTCGATCATGGGATCGAGGTCGTGAACGTTTCGGCGCGTGAGGATGGTATTGATCTGCACCGGAAGTTGCACGTCATGGCAGGCAGCGATTACTGAAAGCGTGCGCTGGTGGCAACCGGCGACGGCCCAGTAGGCGTCGTCGAGTGCGGCCGTAGAACCGTGCAGCCAGAAGGCCACGCGCATCAAGCCGCTGGCCTTAAACTCAGCGATGGTCGCGGCGTCCAGCTTGGGCGTAGGCAGCAGGGTGAGCGAAGTACGAACCGACCGGCCTGCGGCAAATTCAATGATCGGGAGCAGGTCCGGGCGAAGCAGTGGATCGCCGCCGGTCAGGGTCAACAGCGGGACGCGCATGGCAGCGACTTCCTCGACCAGATGAAATGCCTCAGCGGTGGAAAATTGATCGCGGTCGCGGCGGGCCCGCGCGGCGCGCACCGGTTTGGACTTCCAGTCACAAGCCTGGGTCATCTCCCAGGTCACTTGCAGGGGACGCCGCAGAACTCCCGCCAGATTCGAAGACGGACCGGATCCGGTCGAGGCCTGTGTAGAACTCGTCGCGAGCCCCGGGGTCCGGACGGTGCCAACCTGAGGTTCGCACAGAGTGACCATGGCGGAATGGTAGGGGCTAAACCCTGTGAACGCAGTGCGGGATGGTACCTAATCCCGTGATGAGCATCACAATCTGGTTGAAAAGTACCCGTGATTGCTGTCACAGGGCGGAGTGACTTCCGCCATAGGTCCGATTTGGCAAGCATGTGATCCTACGGCTGCGAGCGAGTTCCCGCGAGTTGGGACGAGGGCACGATCCGAATAGGGAAACTGCCTTCGAAGAGGTGTCCCAGTCTGTGGGGCGGCCGTCCTTGCTACGTGATATCGTGCAAGGGAATTTTCCTCAGGAGGAAAACGTGAAACTGATTTCTGCTCGAATGGGCCTGGTAATTCTGCTGGCTGGTGGACTGATTGCAGTCTGCTCCTCATCGGCTGTAGCGCAGGACGCAGCCGGAACCTACAAAGCGAAGTGCGCCATGTGCCATGGCGCCGACGGCAAAGGTTCGGCCATGGGCACGAAGATGGGCGCCCATGACTTCACCTCCGACGATGTGCAGAAGCAAACCGATCTGCAGCTGATTGCGACCATCACCAAGGGCAAAGGCAAGATGCCGGCTTACGACGGCAAACTGAAAGACACGGAAATCAAGGACTTGGTCGCCTACATTCGCGGTCTGGCCAAGAAGTAGCAGAAGGGCGGCCGGAATGCGGCCGCACAAAAATCGTTCAACTTAGGAAAGAATGGCGGGTGAGAGCATGTCCACGCGAACAATGCGGAATATTTTTGCGCCTGGAGTTGCCCTCACCCTACTTTTAACCGCGGGAAGCGTCTTCGCGGCCGGCAAACAGCCCTCCCCCAAGCAGCCTCCTAAGCCGACCGCTGAAGAATGCCTGGCCTGCCATAGCGACGCTTCGCTGACTCACGACGAAAACGGCAAGACGGTCAGCTTGCACGTCGACCCGCAGGCTTTCAAAGATTCCATTCACGGCAGCATGTTCACCTGCGTCGACTGCCACACCGACGTAACGAGTTCAGCACACGAAACCACTCCCAAGAAAATCAGTTGCGCGACCTGCCATGCCGACGAACAAGCAGCCTACGACCGCAGTTTTCATGGTAAGGCTGTTCAAGGCGGCAACAGTAAGGCGGCGACCTGCGTGGATTGCCACGGCAGCCCGCACGAACTGTTGCCAGCCAGCGATCCAAAGTCGCACGTACACCACACCAACATTCCCGGCACCTGCGGCGCCTGCCACAGCCAGAAGTTTGTGATGCAGGATGGCGGGCAGAGCGCGCAGATGGTCGCATCCTACGAGCAGAGCGTGCACGGACACGCCGTCGCCGCCGGCTCGGAGAAGGCTGCGGTGTGCACCGACTGCCACGGCACGCACGAGATTCTCGACGCGAAAGACGCGAAGTCTCCGATCTTTAAGTTCAATGTGCCGGCGACTTGCGGCCAGTGTCACGACGCGATCTCAAAGGAATACACGCAGAGCATTCACGGACAAGCTGTGGCCAAGGGCAACTGGCAGGCGCCGGTATGCACCGACTGCCACGGCATTCATTCCATCACGGCGCATAACGATCCGAACTCTCCGGTTTCGGCGCAGAACGTAGCCCAGGCGACATGCGCGCGCTGCCACGAAGGTATGCGGCTTTCGCGGGAATTTGGGATAGAAGGTCGCCGCGAGACAACCTATTTGGCCAGCTATCACGGGCTGGCGGCGCGAGGCGGATCGCAAGTAGTGGCGAACTGTGCCAGTTGCCACGGGACGCACAGCATTCTGCCATCGAGCGACCCGCGATCGATGATCAACCGAGCCAATCTGGCCCACACTTGCGGCCAGTGCCATCCGGGCGCAACGGAAGAGTTCGCCGCTGCCAAGGTGCATGTGGGCGCGCCACTTTCGGCCGATGTGGGCAGCAAGGCCGTGCGCTGGATTCGCGGCTTTTATCTCAGCATGATCTTCGCCGTCATCGGCGGCATGCTGGTGCACAACCTGATTATCTGGCGGTCAAAAGTGATCGCGCGGCGCAAACTGGATCACGCCTTCGTGATGCGCATGCCGCTCCGCTTCCGGATACAGCACGCCACCCTGCTCACCAGTTTCATCGTGCTGGTGCTCACCGGATTTGCCTTGAAGTTCCCGGATTCCTGGTTTGCCTCCATGCTCTCGCTGGGTGAGCACCGGCGGCACTTGCTGCACCGGATCGCGGCGGTGGTGCTGATGGGAGTGAGCATTTACCACATTTTCGACATCGCGCTGAGCTGCGAGGGGCGAAAACTGGTCCGCGATTTGTTCCCGACGCTGGACGATGCCCGGGGCGCTTGGCAAAATATCTGCTACTATCTCGGACTGACTTCCCGCAAGCCGGAGTTTGCCCGCTTCAACTACGCGGAAAAAGCTGAATACTGGGCTCTGGTGTGGGGCATGATGGTGATGGCCGTCACCGGCATCATGCTGTGGGCCAAGGTTCTGGTGGGCAATCACATGCCGCGCTGGTGGCTCGACGTGGCGACCGCCATTCACTTTTACGAAGCGGTGTTGGCGACGCTGGCGATCATTGTCTGGCACTTCTACCAGGTGTTTCTCGACCCAGACGTCTATCCGATGAACTGGGCGTGGTGGGACGGAAAAATGACGCTGCACCACTATCGCGACGAGCATGGACTGGACAGCAAGGTAATCGCGGAAGCCTCGGTCGAGCCGCTTGGAGCAGAAGCCGCGCCGGAAGCTGCCCCCGAAGAAGAACCCGAAGTCACAGGCACCCCGCATGGAAACTGAGAAAACTGCACCAACACCGCCACCGGCGGAGCCCTGGCACTGGTCGCGCATGCTGTTGCGCAATCCCATTAGCCTGGCCGGCGTGGCGCTGGCCATCGTCAGCCTGGCCAACATTTTCATTTTCTTCATCATCGATCAGATCGCCGTCAAGCCCAGCCCTTACATCGGAATCTTGGCATACATGGTGTCGCCCGCCTTCCTGATTCTGGGTCTGCTGCTGATGCTGGCGGGCGTGCTACTGGAGCGGCGAAAGCACCTGGCGCCGACGGCCTTCTATCCCCGCGTTGATTTGAACGATCCGTCGCAGCGCAGCGCGGTCATTTCGTTCATGACGTTCCTGGTGGTGTTCCTCATGGTGAGCGTGGCGGGCAGCTATAAGGCCTACGAGTTTACCGAGTCGGTGGGATTTTGCGGCCAACTCTGCCACAGCGTGATGAGTCCGGAATACACGGCTTACCTGCTGGGCGCGCACGCCCGCGTGGCTTGCGCTGAGTGCCATGTAGGAACGGGAGCGACCTGGTTTGTGAAGTCCAAGCTCTCCGGCAGCCGGCAGGTCTTTGCCACACTCTTCAATACCTACCCGCGGCCGATTCCGACTCCGGTGCATAATTTGCGCCCGGCGCAGGAAACTTGCGAGCAGTGTCACTGGCCGAAAAAGTTTTATGGCGGGCAACTCAAAGTATTCACTCACTACGGGGCGGATGAAAAGAATACCCTGCGCGAGATCCGGATGATCATCAAGACCGGTGGGGGAGATCCGGCCACGGGCGCGCCCGAAGGCATTCACTGGCACATGAACATTGGCAACAAGATCGACTATGTTGCGGCCGACGAGAAGCGCCAGATCGTTCCCTACATTCGCGTGGAAGACGTGCAGGGCCGGGTCACCGAGTACTACGCCAAAGATTCAACTCTCAGCAAAGATCAAATTGCGAAGGCGGACAAGCACCACATGGATTGCGTGGACTGCCATAACCGCCCGGCGCACATCTATGTTCCGCCGGACCAGTCGGTCGACCAGTCGCTGCTGGGGCGGCGTCTGGACGTTTCCCTGCCCTTCATCAAGCAGGAGGCGGTCACGCTGCTGACCGGAACCTACGCCACCACCAACGAGGCCATGCACGCCATTGCTAGTGGCATGCAGGGATTCTATGAGAGCAAGTATCCGGACGTGGCCAAGACGAAGGCGCTCGAGATTCGCAATGCGGTCACCGAGGTTCAGGAGATTTTCAAACGCACGACCTTCCCGGAGATGAAACTGAACTGGCAGACCCATCCCAACAACCTGGGACACTTCTATTACACCGGGTGCTTCCGCTGCCACGACGGCCAGCACGTAAGCGCCGACGGCAAGGTGATCAGCCGGGACTGCAACCAGTGCCACACGCTACTGTCGGAGAACGAGGGAACGACTAGCCTGGCGGCTACGGCCTCGCCCACTTTCAAGCACCCGGTCGATCTGGGGGACCTGACGCAGGTCAGCTGCGCGGACTGCCACAGCGGAGGAGTTGGGCCGTAAGAATCGTCTTACGCCCCCGCCCGGGTCTATACCTCGAATGGGAAAGAGTAGTCCACCCGCCGGATTGTGAACGGGAATGAAGAGCCTGCTGGCAGCAATCGTCGGACTCTGTGCCATCGTGATCCTCATTCTTCTGCGGCTTCCATGGGGAACTAGAGCCTCTAGAACGCAACCTCCGGCCCGATTCAATTTCTTGCTCGTAGTAGGCGTGGTTGTGATGGTGATACTTCTTTTCGGATTCTGGTTCGCGATGCGGACGCGTTGACGTCATCGAGGATCGAGAAGCCTTTTCCGCCGACCCAAGGTCGAAATAGGTCGCCCTCCAACGTACAGTTACGAAAGGCCTTCCGGGCGATCTGTGATCCTAATCACACCCCTGTGTGAACCTGCGTCCCGACATGCACAACCCCCTTCCTGCATTCTTAAAACATCGGTAGCTGCTACGGCGGCTGCTGTGGAGATTTCCGAACGGGGGATGTAAATGAAGCGCAAATTCAAGACCATGGACGCCAATGAAGCTGTAGCCAATGTCGCCTACCGGGCGAGCGAGGTGATCGCGATTTATCCGATCACGCCATCGTCCCCGATGGGCGAGTGGGCGGACCAGTGGTCGTCGGAGAACGTGCCCAACGCCTGGGGCAGCGTGCCCCATGTGATCGAGATGCAAAGTGAAGGCGGAGCGGCCGGGGCGGTGCATGGCGCGCTGCAGACGGGATCGCTGTCGACGACGTTTACCGCGTCGCAGGGATTGCTGCTGATGATTCCGAACATGAATAAGATTGCCGGAGAGCTGACGCCCGCCGTGTTTCACGTAACCGCGCGCACTCTGGCGACGCACGCGCTGTCGATTTTTGGCGACCACTCCGATGTGATGTTCTGCCGCGCCACGGGTTGGGCCATGCTGTGCTCGAACTCGGTGCAGGAGGCGATGGACATGGCGCTGATCGCCCATGCCGCGTCGCTCGAAACCCGAATTCCCTTCGTGCATTTCTTCGACGGTTTCCGCACCTCGCACGAAGTCAACAAGATCGAAATGCTGAATGAAGACGACATGCGGGCCATGCTGAACATGGACCGCATTCTCGAGCACCGGCGCCGGGCTCTTTCGCCCGATCATCCCGTGCTGCGCGGCACGGCGCAGAATCCGGATGTGTTCTTCCAGATTCGCGAGAGCGCCAATGCTTACTATGATGTAGCTCCCGCCAAAGTGCAGGCCACGATGAACCAGTTCGCGGAAATGGTAGGCCGTTCCTATCACCTGTTCGATTACGTGGGCGCACCTGACGCCGAGCGGGTCATTGTGATGATGGGTTCGGGCGCAGAGGCCGCGCACGAGACAGTCGAATATCTGAACGCCCGCGGAGAGAAAATCGGGCTGCTGAAAGTGCGGCTGTATCGCCCCTTCTGCGTGAAGTCGTTCATGGAAGCGCTTCCCAAGACCGTCCGGCAGATCGCAGTTCTCGACCGTACCAAAGAGTCGGGCGCGATCGGCGAACCGCTCTACCTCGACGTGGTGAACGCCATTCATCAAGGGATCAGCAAGTGTTACGCCGTCCCCGACGCATTTGCTCATGGAGCCCCGGACGCCCCCGTCCGGAGTTCGGCCCTCGTCCAAGGTTCGGCCGACGAAGGCGTCCGCCGCTCCACGATCGTGGGCGGACGCTACGGTTTGTCGTCGAAGGAATTTACGCCGGCAATGGTTAAAGCGGTGTACGACAACTTGAAGCAGGCGGAGCCGAAAGATCATTTCACCATCGGCATTCAGGACGACGTCAACCACACCAGTCTTAACTACGATGCTGCGTTCTCGACCGAGCCCGATAGCGTAGTGCGCGCTCTGTTTTACGGTCTGGGCGCGGACGGCACGGTGGGCGCCAACAAGAATTCCATCAAGATCATCGGCGAAAACACCGCCAACTACGGGCAAGGATATTTCGTTTACGATTCGAAAAAATCTGGCGCGATGACGGTTTCGCACTTGCGCTTCGGACCGCAGCCGATTCACTCCAGCTACTTGGTTTCGAAGGCGAATTTCATCGCCTGCCACCAGTGGATTTTCCTGGAGCGCTACGACATGCTGAGCTCGCTGGTCGAGGGCGGCGTGTTCCTGGTGAACAGCCCGTTTGGAAAAGATGAAGTCTGGAACCATTTGCCGCGGGAAGTGCAGGCGCAACTGATCGCGAAGAATGCAAAACTGTACGCGATTGACGCCTACCAGGTCGCGCAGGACGCGGGTATGGGTTCGCGCACGAACACCATCATGCAAGTCTGCTTCTTCGCGATTTCGAAAGTTCTGCCGCGTGATGAAGCGATCGAGGCGATCCGCGAGTCCATTCGCCACACCTACGGGCGCAAGGGCGAAGACGTGGTGCAGAAGAACATGCAGGCCGTCGACGCGACGCTGGCTCATTTATTCGAAGTGAAAATTCCGGACAGCGTCAGCAGCACGACGGAAATTCCTGCTGCGTTCCCCGGAGCACCGAAGTTCGAGCACGACGTTCTGGGCACGATCTATGCCGGGCGCGGCGACGAACTTCCGGTGAGCGCGTTCTCCTGCGACGGCACTTTCCCGACCGGCACGGCGAAATGGGAGAAGCGGAACCTGGCTCTCGAAATTCCGGCGTGGGATTCCAAGATCTGCATCCAGTGCGGCAAGTGCGCCATGGTTTGCCCGCATGCCGTGATCCGCATCAAGGTGTACGACAGCAAGGAACTGGAAGGTGCGCCGGCCACGTTCAAGTCCTGCGACACGCGCGACAAAGAGTGGGCGGGAATGAAGTACACGATCCAGGTCGCGCCGGAAGATTGCACGGGATGCGGCGTCTGCGTCGACGTTTGCCCCGTGAAGAACAAGAGCGAAGTGCGGCTGAAGGCCATCAACATGGTGCCGCAACCTCCGCTGCGCGCGCCGGAAAGCGAAAACTGGAATTTCTTCCTGAAACTGCCGGAACTCGATCGCAGAAAAATCAAGGTCGGGAGCATCCGCCAGCAACAAGTGCAGGAACCGCTGTTCGAGTTCTCGGGCGCCTGCTCGGGATGCGGCGAGACACCTTATCTGAAGCTGGTTTCGCAGCTATTCGGCGATCGCGCGATTGTGGCGAACGCGACCGGATGCTCCTCGATTTACGGCGGGAACCTGCCAACGACGCCGTGGTCGAAGAACGCAGATGGACGCGGTCCGGCGTGGTCGAATTCTCTGTTCGAAGACAATGCCGAATTTGGGCTGGGCTTCCGAGTCTCGATCGACAAGCAGACTGAGTTTGCCCACGAGTTGCTGCGGCGCGTCGCTGGAACGGTCGGTGAAGAGCTGGTCACGGCGATCCTCACCGCAAAACAGAAAGATGAATCTGACATCTACGAGCAGCGTCAGCGGGTTGATCTCGTGAAGGAAAAGCTGGCGAAGGTGAATTCGGCCGACGCGAAACAACTGCTCGCTGTCGTCGACATGTTGGTGAAAAAGAGCGTGTGGATCATCGGTGGCGACGGCTGGGCCTATGACATTGGCTACGGCGGACTTGACCACGTGCTGGCCAGCGGACGCAACGTGAATATTCTTGTGCTCGATACCGAGGTGTACTCCAACACGGGCGGGC
>JBEKWZ010000025.1:0-11846 GCA_049512555.1 Candidatus Sulfotelmatobacter sp.
AACGTCCGCTGATCAGCCCGGAAACGGTGCCACCGATGGTGAAGTCGGCGGCTTGCGCATAGGTTGCCGAGGCAAGAACCACCAGGCACGCGAAAAGTGTTGTGTAAACCTTCGAACCATCGATGCGCATTGAAACCTCCGGCTGAGATCACGAGCTGAGATCATGAGCTAAGATCACGGGCCTCCCTTGAGAGGCGCTAACCACGATCTATCAGGTCGTGGCAAAAGGTACTTGAATATAGGTCACGGGCACAGCGGACAAAGGCCGCCTGTACTGAACCAACGGTGTTCGCTGCTGAAAAGCGTGGGCAACACGACATGCAAAGAATCCAGATTGGTGAATTCGTATCAATCCATTCGGGCGGCACTAGCGAGCGTCTTCAATCCTGGGGGGAAAAGTCATCGGGGCAAAGACCTTGCGAGGGTACAGTTGTTCTCAAACATCCGTCAAGTGAATAGATAATAAAATTGGTTGGATAACCAGGGATAAGCGCCTCACCATTGTCCTTCTCTTTAATCGGGCGGCCGCAGCGGCGATCCGCGCAAGTTCGGTGCAAGATTTTGCACACGACGTCCTCTTCTCAACCTCGAAGTCACTCGCGTTTTCTGTTATGTGCAAGACTGTGCACTTCTTCGATTTCGCCAGACAGAGCAACCTGGCGGCGGCGAGCAGCTCGGATCGTTGTTAGTGTTCTAACAATGTGAGTGTTCCCCGCAACGGGGGTCAGCTCCCGATCGTTGACTTGCCGCGACACCCACACTAGAATCGCGGCCACATGAGCGACGCCTCTTCTCTGATCGGCCAAACTATTTCCCACTATCGCATCGTTGAGAGCCTGGGCGGCGGAGGCATGGGAGTGGTTTACAAGGCCGAAGACACCCGCCTGCACCGCTTCGTTGCGCTGAAGTTTCTGCCCGATGAAGTGGCTCGCGATCCGCAGGCTCTGGGGCGTTTCCGGCGCGAAGCGCAAGCCGCGTCAGCGCTGAATCACCCTAGCATTTGCACCATCTACGACATCGGCGAGGAGAATGACCGGGCGTTCATCGCCATGGAATATCTCGACGGTCAGACCTTGAAGCACCTGATCAAAGGGCGGCCGCTGGAGCTCGATCAACTGCTCGATATCGCCATCGAAATTGCGGATGCGCTCGACGCCGCGCATTCTCAGGGAATCATTCATCGCGACATCAAGCCGGCCAACCTTTTTGTTACCCGCCGCGGTCATGCCAAGATTCTTGACTTCGGCCTGGCAAAGCTGATGCCGGCACGCCCAGGCAGTGCACCGCCGGCTGAGGCCCTCGACAGCATGACCTTAGGAAGCATGACGGCTACCTCAGGCGACGCGGCTGATCTGTTCACCAGCCCCGGAACCGCCGTGGGCACGGTCGCTTATATGTCGCCGGAACAAGTACGGGGCAAGGAACTGGACCCGCGTAGCGATCTTTTTTCGTTCGGCACGGTCCTCTATGAAATGACCACTGGCCTGCTTCCGTTCCGCGGAGACACCAGCGGCGTGATGTTTGAAGCGATCCTGAATCGCATTCCACCCCCGGCCTCGCGCAGCAATCCGGAAATCCCGCCGAAGCTGGATGAGATTTTGCAGAAGGCGCTGGAAAAAGATCGCGAGATGCGCTACCAGGTCGCCGCGGAAATTCGCGCGGACCTGAAACGCCTGCGGCGGGAAACCGATTCGTCCGGGCGGGTTTCTGCCACGAGTGGATCACAAGCGTCGGGCAGCGCGGCCGCTTCGCTGTCTGGCTCCACGCCGGCCATGGCAGCAGCCTCCACTTCCGGCCCTGCGCACGTTTCGTCGGCTTCCTCTTCTTCTGTGCGGCAAGTGGCGGGGCAACATAAATTCGGAGTGGTCCTCACCTCCGTGATTTTGCTGGGGCTGGTAGCGGCAGCGGCTTTTGGCATCTATTCCTATCTTTCGCGAAAGAAGTCGACGAGCTTCGAAAGCTTTACGGTCACGCCGGTCACAGAGACTGGCAAGGCATCGCTGGCGGCAGTTTCGCCCGATGCCAATTACATTCTGAATGTGCAGCGAGAAAACGGGCAGCAAAGCCTGTGGCTGCGCAACATCCCGACCAAGAGCAACACGCAGATCGTTCCGCCTTCCGACGATAGGTACTACAGCGTGAACTTTTCGCCGGACGGAAATTCGATTTATTTCACCAAGGATGAAAAAACGGAAAAGAACGTCTTCAGTCTGTACCGCGCGCCCGTGCTGGGCGGCAGCCTGGAGCGCATTGTGCACGACATCGCCAGCGACGTCAGCTTCTCGCCCGACCGCGCGCACATCGTATTCATCCGTAAGAAGCGCAATGAGGGCGAGGGTGATCTGATGATCGCCAACGCGGACGGCTCGGCAGAGAAGCTGATATCCAAGCAGAGCACGCGACTGAACTCGCCGGCATGGTCGCCTGACGGGAAATGGATTGCGGCGACGGAATTTCTCGCCGACCAATCAGCTCTCTCGGCCCTGGTTTTGTTTGACGCTGCGACGGGCGAGAAACAGGTATTCAAGAAATCCGACACCGATCTGATCGCTGCTCTCTGGCTGCCCGATCAAAGCGGCATCCTGGTGGTGAGCAGCGGTCGAGATTCGAATTTCAATCGCAGTCAGATCGGCATTATTTCCTACCCCCAGGGAATTTTCCGGCCGATCACTAATGACACGAATTCTTATCCCAGCATCAGTCTCTCGGCCGATGGCAAGACCATTGCGACTATCCAGTCGCAATACGTGGGAACGTTGCAAACCGCAACCTACGATGGCAAGGCCGCGGGAAAGCCGGTCACGATCAGCAGCCGTCCGCCTACGAACTGGTTCGGCTGGACGCCCGACGGAAGACTTCTGGTTGAACAAGAGAACGGCATTTTTCAAATGAATGCCGACGGCACGAATCGTGCGCCGCTGCTGCACGACGATTTTCCCTCGTTCGGCCCCATCTCCTGTGATCACGGACGGTATGTGATTTTCGCGTCCGCGTCTCGGGGCGGGGGCAATTCGGCGAATATCTGGCGATCGGATGCCATGGGCGGAAATCTGAAGCAGCTCACCACCGGCACCGATGACCAGCCGGCCATGTGCTCGCCCGACGGGAAATGGCTGGTCTACGCCAGCTACGATGCGGGAAAATTTGTGCCGAAGAAGGTTTCGGTCGACGGAGGAACTCCGACCCAGCTTTCCGATGCCTTGCTCACTTGCGGATGCGTCAACGTATCGCCCGACGGAAAGTATCTGGCATTTCAAACTCAGCCCACGACCGGGGGCCCGGTCGTGATCAAGATTCTCGATTTTGAAAGCCTGCAGCCGCTGAAAATCATCGAACGCGACCCGCGCGCGGGCGGCGAGATTCGTTATACCTCGGACGGCAAAACGATCGGCTACCCGATTCGCGAGAAAGGCTTGTACGCCCTGTGGGTATCGCCCGTGGACAGCACACCGGGTCACCGAGTGACCGAGTTCGAAGCCGACCGCATTCCCGACTTTCACTGGAGCGCCGACGGCAAAACCCTGGGCTTGCTGCGCACCCACGACGACAGCGACGTGGTGCTCCTGCGCCAAACCGCCGCTGCTCACTAACCCTCAGGAAGTCCACACGACATTGCGAAACGTCTATGGCACAAAAGAGTTCATTGGCAGTTGCTGGTCAGGTTTGAAGGGCGCGATGCGAGATCTTTGATCTGCAGCGGAAGTCTCTTGCGCGGTTAATAGTTGTTTGAGCGCCGGAATCAGGTAGTCCCCGCGACGGTCGCCGGCCATCGACGCAGCGGAAATCCAGGCATACGCGGTCTCAGGATCTCTTTCTACGCCGAGGCCGTTGGCATACATGTAGCCGAGTTTAATGCGTGCACCGGTGGATCCCTGGATGGCCGCTTTCTGGAATAAGCGAAATGCCTCGGCGTTATTCTGAGGAATGCCTTCCCCCCGCAAATACATATCAGCAAGATTATTCTCGCCGAGGGCATTTCCGGCATCGGCGGCTTTGCGGTACCACACCACAGCCCTTGCCGCGCTGTGCGGGCAGCCGAGGCCCTGGTCGTACAAGTAGCCCAGGTTGGTTTGGGCGTCTGCATCGTTCGCTTCTGCCCCCTTCTGAAACCAGCGAAGGGCCTCGGCGTAATCCTGACGGACTCCCTGTCCATTGAGAAACAAGATTCCGAGATTGTAGTAAGCGCGCGGGAAGCTTTGGTCGGCAGCGGCGTGCAGCCACTGGAGCGCCACGGCATAGTTCATGGGCGTTCCCCAGCCATTCACGTACATCACCGCCAGGTTGACCTGGGCCGGCGCGTATCCGCGTTGGGCGGCTCGCTCGAACCATTTCAGGGCTTCATTCTCACTGTATTCGGGACCGATTACGAGCATGGAAGCCATTCCCATCTGATTTTGTTCAAAGGCGTGCCCACTCAAGGCCATCTGTTGAACGACCTTCGAACTGCAGACGAGTTGTTTGTTGCTGATTTGATGCGACAGGACCGCCAGGCTGCATTGCTCTCCAGAGGATTTCTGGGCTGAAAGCTGCCTCACCCAAATCAGCGACAAAACCATGACCGCCAAGACTGCGAATCTGTTTTTCATACGACCTCCATCTCGCTCCGAGACTGAAACCGGCGAGAATGTGAGATCGAATTTGCTACCTGGATTCAGATACCTCAATCCACGGGCGATACTTTTTGCAGAGCCTGAGGGTCATCAGACAAGTGCATGGTGCGAAAGAGCTTGCAGGCATCACTGCGAGTCCGCAGCAACTCGATGAGGTGGGTCAAGCAGCGCCTTTGGCGGCCTTTCCAGGTCAGAAGCAGCCTTTGTCGTTGCTCACCATTAGTGAGCGTGGGGCGTCTATATTGTTTTGGAGGCCGGGAACCGCTGCCTTGCGCAATGCGTAGTTACAGAATGAGCCGGATGCCTGGGGAGTGTTCCGCCTGGGCCCGGTCGCATAGTTGTTGATGAGACGCGAAAGCGCGAGTGCCCTGTGCGATCCGATCTCAAAGGGCAAGTGACCACGGAACATCGAGGGAACTCTGGACATGAGACCGAATAACCTGCCGTGCTGCGTTCGGTTCGGACCTTACCAGGCTGACTTTCACACCCAGGAACTCCGAAAGCACGGAATGAAGCTCAAGCTTTCGGGCCAGCCTTTGCAAATCCTGGAGATGTTGCTTGCGCGTCCCGGACAGCTGGTGACTCGCGAGGAACTTCAGAAGCAACTTTGGACCGGCGATGTCTTTGTGGACTCCAACCACGGGCTGAACGCGGCCGTGAATAAACTGCGGGACGCGTTGGGTGATTCGGCGGAGGAGCCGAAGTACATTGAGACGCTTCCGCGGCGAGGGTACAGGTTTATCGGGACGATTCAATCTGAATTGTCGCCACCGACGCAACCGGCCGTAATTCCGGTTACGGCTGCGGTTCTGATTCCGACTCCGATTCCGTCGCCCCGCGAAAAAGTGGAAAGACTGCCTGCGCCCGACGGGCCCAAACACATTGCAGTTGCTCCGCCTGCGGTTGCTGCGCGGCGAAGCCGGGCTGGGCGCTTGCTACTCTTTGCAAGCGCGGCGATGCTGCTTGTTGGGCTGCCAGTGGCCGTATTTCTGAGCAGAAATCAGGAGATGGCTGAAAACATCTTGAGGATGGTTCGGAAGGATGTGGCAGAGAACCTGGCCGCCGCGGCCAAGAGCTCCCAGGCGCATGCAGATGCGCGCCGCTTGAACGCCGGCGAAGCCAGCATTCCCGAAGGCAAGAACATTAAAGAATTGGAAGCTCTGGCGCGCCGCAAGCGCGGCGACGAGGGCTTTGTTGGCAATGTCGATGAGAGCGCTGGGAGTGGAGAGTTGCGAGGCGCTGGGATTCCGAGCCTGCGGACGGTTTCAGAACAGAAATCAGCCAGCCCGATGCTACGCACCGTGGTCGCGGACGACAGCGGCAATGCAGCTCCACAATTTTCACCCGATGGCAAGCGAATCGCCTACATGTCGACCCGTACGGGTCCTTGGCAAATCTGGGTAAGCGACACGAACGGTTCGAATCCGCGGCAAGTTAGTTTCACGGAGAGTGCCGGGACTCCGCGCTGGTCGCCGGATGGACGCAGCATTGCCTTCGACGCTCCCTACGATGGGCAGACCCGAATCTTCGTGGTCAAGGTAGACGGCAACCAGCAGGCGCAGCCGATCGTGCAGGGGCTGGTGCCGAGTTTTTCCCGCGACGGAAAGTGGATTTACTTCGCCTCCGATCAAACCGGAGACTGGCAGGTGTGGAAGGTGCCCGTCAATGGCGGCCGCGAAGTACAACTGACTACGAACGGCGGGTTTGCAGCACTGGAATCGGCAGACGGTTATGTCTACTACTCGAAGTCGAGGTATCCGCAGCCGGAAATCTGCCGCGTACCTGTAAATCGCGGGACTGAGGCCTGCATACTGGAGCACCTCCGGCCACGAACCTGGGCGAGCTGGGCAGTAACGCGCGAAGGAATCGTGTTCGCCGAAGACTTGCCGAATGGGCGTCCCACGCTAAGTCTCTATGACCCAGCCAAACACCAGTTGCGCGATTTGGTTTCGCTGCGGAGCGCTCCGTTCTGGGTGGGCGCCAGCGCGGATGGGAAGCGGGCGATTATGAATGATGCCGATGAACGGGAGATTTCGATGGTGGACAATCTGCGTTAAGCGGGCCTGGATCGGCAGCATGTCTTAATGCGAAAGCGAGTCGCAACTTTCTGCAACCGGCTGCAAAAATTATCAGTCTTGCGCAGTGTCAAACTTCAGGCTAGAGTAAGCGAGACAGTGGCGGAACGGCCTTTCGCCCACTGCGCCCACCCCCTGCAGCCTTCCCCCCTTATAGTTTTATCCCCAATAGATAAAGGAGAAAGGTTTATGAAGGTAGGGCTCCGCACTTCTGTTTCAGTCGCGTCAGCAATGTTCGTCTTCTTATTGTGTTGCTCGCCTGGCGCGCTTGGTCAAGGCTCTGACAACAGGGCTGGAGGCAGCGGCATGGTTCTTAGCCAGACGTCCCCGGCTTTGTTCGTATTTGGGCCCCAAGCAAGTCTTCGCGACCCTGACCGGCGCAGTCGCGACAACAACAACGACAACAATAACAACAACAAGAATGGGTGCAACGCCCAGGCACGGGGCAAGAGCAACAACTGCACTGCAGCTCCTGAAGGTGGGACTGCTTTTGCATATCTCTCTCTAGTGGCCCTAGGTTGCCTGGCGACCGGGATCTTTACGAGTCGGCGGCGGCACGCACGCGAAACGAAATAGCCACAGCAGTTAAGCCGGCAGGGATCTCGAACGGCGCAGAGCGGTGGTTCCCTCCCCTGTGCAACTCGCTGCAACCTTGGGTTTGCCGAGATGTCGCAACTCTTGGACATTATGTGCAAGATGTTGCACTCTACGCTCGGGATCCCGATTTAACCATAGATCACACGACCCCTCGGTGCGGGTTGGACTCCTAGAGCCCACTCGTTGACGGAATCATGACCTGTAACTTACACAAATTGAGATATTTATCCTGAATGGGCTGCCCATCCAGCACCTTTGAACCCGGCCGTCGCGACTCCGATGTTAAGGAATGCAACAGGCCGCAATCTGCTCGCTGGGGGATCAAATTCGCGAGCTTCCCAGCATTCGGTTACTTCATACTGCTTGCAATGATCTGCAATCCCGTGTAAGCTGTTCTCCATTAGGGCAGGCCAACGATTCGGGTTGGCGTTCATTTCTCCCCCTCGCCCGCAGGTTCACCGAGAGTTTCCGTGAAGGTTAGAGCCCCCAGAAGCAAGCATTGACATGATCACAGATATGCTTTAATCTATATAGAATTAGTAGGGATTCCGAAACCTCTATAAATTTGGCACTCGATTTGCTTCTAGGCTGTAATACTGAGAGCAATTTTATGACGGCGGCGTAGCTACCTTTCTCCCCGGAAAAACTGGCCGGTAGGGACGTCGATCAGATTAACGTTGGTCCGAGTGGTAAAAGCAGCAGTCTCCCCCTGGGTTGTTTCTCCCCCCCGAGATCTCACTGTTGAGATCGAGCAATAGTTGTGGAAGGCGTGTTCATTCTTTTGGGGTCACTCTGTAAGTGTGACTTAGAGGGCGAAGCTATGGCCATAAGCACCTTATCGTGGGAGTTGGCGCAGCCGGTTCCGTCTGCTGAAACGGGAACTGAAGCCTGGTACGGGCTGCACACGCAGTCTCGGCACGAGAAAATCGTCGTCCAGCGGTTGCAGGAAAGAGGCGTCACGACGTTTCTGCCTCTGGTCACCGAGGTGCGGCGCTGGAGCGATCGCAAGAAGTCCGTGGAGTTGCCTCTGTTCAGCTGTTATGTGTTTGCGAGATTTGTGCCAAACCGGGCCGAGCGTTTGCGCGTTCTGCGGGTGGATGGAGTGTTTGGGCTGGTCGGCGCCAGGGGCGAAGGCGTTCCCATCCCGGACGAGCAGATCGATGCGGTTCGCAGTCTGATCGATGGGCAATTGCCCTGGTCCTCTCATCCATTCCTCAAGATTGGCCAGCGAGTACGCATCCGCAGCGGAGCATTGAACGGTGTAGAGGGCGTGCTGGTGCAGCGTAACGGAGATCGCACGCTGGTGATTTCCGTGGATGCGATCCAGCGGTCGCTGGCTGTGCGCGTAGAAGGCTACGAAGTCGAAGCAGTTTGAAACTCTCCTAAGCGTTAAATCGTGTGCGTTAAATTGCGGCCCTCCCTTTGGGGAAGGATTTACCCACCTGTGACGGAAAACACCAACCATAACAATACGGTTCGCTTGCTCGTCGTGAGCCGGGAGCCTTCTGCATTTCGTCTGCTCGGGCCGCGGGAAGCGTCCCACGCCTGGCATCTGGACACGGTTTCTAATGGTTGGGAAGCGATGGAGCGGATGCAGTCTGGCGTCTGCTCGCATGTTCTGGTGTTGGATATTCCGATCCAAGACAGCGACCCGATTTACTTCCTGCGCTGGCTGAGAAGCTACAAGCCCGATTTTCCGGTGGTTCCGCTGTGCTCTCCGCAAGACGCCGGCAGAGTAAAGGAAGCGACCGGTTTGGGTGGGGAGGACATGGTGCTCAAACCGTTCGATCCGAAGCAACTCGAGAACGTGATCCGCCGTCAGCTGAATGGGTCCGGAAATGGCCATGGGGACAAGGCCAGCAAGAATATCGAACAGCTCGGCCAGGATACCTGCTTCGTCAGTGCCAGCCTGATGATGCAGAAACTCCACGCTCAGGTCGCGCTGCTGGCCAAGAGCGACGTCCCAGTGCTCATCGTCGGCGAGAGCGGGGCGGGGAAGTACACGGTCGCCAGCCTGATCCACAAACTTTCGGTGCGCTCGGGCTTCAAGCTTCTCCGAGTGAATTGTGCGGCCATGCCGGAGGCGGAGCTCGAAGCCGCACTGTTTGGCGGCGAGAGTGTTTCTGCTTCGCGACAGACCACTCTGGGACATTTTGCAGCGGGCGAAAAAGGCACAATCCTGCTGGAAGAAATCGCGGAGATGCCGGCCGCAGTGCAATTCAGGCTATTGCAGACATTGCAGAACAACGAGCTGCGTGCGCCTGCTGGTACTGAGGGAGTGCCGGCCAACGTGCGGATACTGGCGACGAGCAGCTCGAATCTCGACCGCGCTCTGGCGGAGACACGGCTGCGGGAGGATCTGTACCATCGCCTGAGTGCCTTCACCATTCAGGTTCCGCCGTTGCGCCAGCGCAAAGACGAAATTGCAACTCTCCTTCGGTATTTCATGCATAATCTGGCCAAGCACTACGGCCTGCCGGAGCGCGGATTCTCCGCAAGTATGGTGGCCGCATGCCAGCATCATTCCTGGCCGGGAAACCTGAGAGAACTGGAAGTGTTCGTGAAACGCTATCTGGTGGCGGGCGACGAGTCCATCTTCAATCAGAGTGGCATGGGCGCGACGGGCGCAGGAAGCAATGATCCGATCGCGCGTGCCGTGAAACCGGGTGCGACTTTATCGGAAGAGAGCGAAGATGGGTTGGCGAAACCGAAGCCGGAATCGCTGAAGTCCCTCATCCAGGCCGTCAAGGGAGAAGCGGAGCGGAATGCGATCTCGGCGGCCCTGAAGAGAACCGGATGGAATCGCAAGGCGGCCGCGCGCTTGCTGAAGGTCAGTTACCGCACCATGCTGTACAAGATCGATCAGTACAAAATGCACGCTCCGCAGTCCTACCTGTTGCCGGTCCCCACCGGGGAATTCACGTCGTACGACGAGGCCAAGGGCAACGGGCGGGCACGATAACCGTGTTACACGAAAACATTTCCGAAGGCTGTCTCCAAGGATTGGCCATGACCACAAAGGCTTGCAGCGGGTGGATTGAACGGATGGCGGTTCTGTCGGTCAGCGTTGTGCTGGCGAGCGTGGTTTTGGTCGGCGTTCTGGCCGGCTCGGCCGGTGCGCAGGCCGCGCCTCCAACGACTCCCGCACGCGACGCGGCGGCCTCGGGCGAAAAACCGCACGATGACACCTTCGTGATTGGCAACGACGACGTGCTGGCGATCAATGTCTGGAAAGAGCCTGATATCTCGCGCTCGATTCCAGTGCGCTCTGACGGGAAAATTTCGCTGCCGCTGGTCGGGGAAGTCCAGGCAGCCGGGCTGACTCCATTGAAGCTGGAAAAAGATATCGCGGAAAAGCTGAAGAGCTACATCTCCGAGCCGGAAGTTTCGGTGATGGTGCAGCAGGTCAACAGCCAGAAATTCAATATTCTGGGACAAGTGACCAAGCCTGGAACGTATGTGATCGCCAATTCTCCGACGGTGCTGGATGCGATTGCGCTGGCTGGAGGCTTCCGGGATTTCGCGAAGAAGAAATCGATTTATGTTCTGCGGCACGGCGCCAGCGGAGAAGTGCGCCTGCCCTTCAACTACAAGGATGTGAGTCAGGGCAAGAATATGGAGCAGAACGTGAAGCTGCAGCCGGGTGACACGATCATTGTTCCGTAGCCGATGTTCCGCAGCCAATGTCCCGTAATGATTCTTGTTTCATGCTCATGAGAATTTCCAATTCAGTCTGGTTAGGAATGGTCCTGCTGCTGGCAACAGTGCCGGCTTGGACGCAGGACAATCCGTCCAGCGCCCCGGCGCCGGCCGCCAGCGGTCCCCAGATTTCGGGGTCTGCATCGACGAACGCAGACACTAGCGTGAATCTCGACAACAGTGAAACTCCGATGCTGACACCGCCTCCCGTGAGTGGTCAATCGTATCCGGTGGCGCCAGTGGCGCAGGAGCGCTCGAACTACCTGCGCGGGGGAGTAACCTTCTTGAGCGCCTATAGCGACAATGTTCTGGGTTCGACCGCAACCACTTCTGCGCCGGTGAGCGACGTGAGTTACTCGGTTTGGCCGACCCTGGCGCTGGACGAGACCACGACCCGGCTGCATTGGACATTGAACTACGCGCCGGGATTTACGTTTTATCAGCGCACCAGCGCGCGCAATGAACAGGACCAGAACGCCTCGATCAATTTCCAGTACCGCCTCAGCCCGCATGTGACGTTCAGCGCCGCGGACAGCTTCCAGAAGACGTCGAATGTATTCAACCAGCCCGATCTGGCCTCGGCAGGAGCGGTATCCGGAGGGGCGCAGGGGGATAACTTTTCCGTAATTGCGCCCATTGCCGACCAGTTGCACAATTCCGGGACGGTGGGCATCACCTACCAGTTCGCGGCCAATGCAATGATCGGAGCGGGCGGAATCTTCACCAACCTGCATTATCCGGATCAGGCCGAAGTGCCGGGCCTGTTTGATTCCGAATCGCAGGGCGGGTCGGCGTTCTATGCCTATCGCATTTCGTCGGTGCACTATATCGGCGCAACCTACCAGTATCAGAGACTGCTGTCGTT
>JBEKWZ010000026.1:0-11552 GCA_049512555.1 Candidatus Sulfotelmatobacter sp.
TGGCTGGTTCGTTGGCGTGTCGGCTTCTTTGCTCATGGTAAGAGTTGGCGGACAGGAGTGTCCGCCCCACACAAACTATTCGCTTTCTTTTTTTACGCCCAGGCCTTGCTCGCGCATCAGGCCCGATACGCCCGTGACCGCAGTGTCCCCGGCCTTCGACAGAGATGCGATCACGTTGGCCTGCTCTTCTTTCGTTCGATTCTGGCTCAGTTTGAATTTAGCTTCTATTTTCGTGACTGCAATTTCGATGCCCACGATGTGGCTCAGCATGCGCTCGCGGTAGCCCTGATTGAGGCTGGCCCATTGTTCGGCATACGCAGGGTCGAAAGTGCCGATTAGTTGATGGAGCACGCCTTGCAACTCTTCGGGCGATGCAAACGTGCGAGCGTTGCCGTAAACATGCACCGCGCCGTAATTCCAGGTAGGAACGTTTTCGCGGGTCACGTAGTTCGACGTAGACACGAAGGCGTGTGGTCCGTGAAAAATGGTAAGGCATTGAGGATTCTGTTCCAGATAGCGCCAGTGCGGGTTGGCTTTGGCGACATGTCCGCGGACGACGAGGTGATCGCGGCTGGTTTGCACGAACAGTGGCAGGTGCGTGGCGAACGGGCCTTCGTCACTCGATAGGCCAGGCGCGGCCGGCGCTGGTGCGGATGAGATCAGAATCGCGAATGGATTCCCCTGCATGAACGCAATGGCATCGGCGTGATCATGCACGCGGAAATGTTCAGGAATGTACATGAATGCGTTTCTCTCGCTGCTGCAATGGCACTTCGAACCCGCTCGCTCAATCTTAGCTAATTGGCGACCGGCTATGGTAGCGGATCACGGCTGCGGAGGCACGGCGAGGCCGCGGCCGTAGACGGCTTCGAGGATCTGGTCGCCGCCACGAGCCAGCAGGGCGGCGCCGGCAGCGTTGCCGAGTTTTTCGGCGTCTTCAATGTTTCCGTCGCGCGAATCGCGTAGCAATTTCGATCCGTCGGGGTCGGCGACGATCGATTCCAAGTGCAGTTTGCCGTTGCGCATTTCCGCGAAGGCTCCGATGGGGACCTGGCAGCCTCCGCCGAGACTGTTGAGCAGCGCGCGTTCGCAGGTCGTGGCGGCGCGGGCGGCGGGATCGTTCAGGAACGCGAGCTGTTCGCGCGTCGCAACATCGCCTAATCGAATTTCGATGCCGAGCGCGCCCTGGCCAGCGGCGGGGCACATGATTTCGGCGGGAATAATCTGCTTGACGAGTTCTGTCTTGCCGAGACGCTTCAGCCCGGCCGCGGCGAGGATGATGGCGTCGTATTCGCCTTGCTCGAGTTTGCGCAGGCGGGTGTCGACGTTGCCGCGCAGCGGGTGAATATCAAGATCGGGCCGAACGGCCTTGAGTTGCGCCTGACGCCGCAGGCTGGAAGTGCCGACGCGCGCGCCCTTGGGCAACTTTTGAAAGCTCGAATAATGGCGCGAACAGAAAGCGTCGCGCGGGTCTTGACGCTCGGTGATGGCAGCGATTTCGAATCCTGGAGGAAGCTCGGTGGGCAGGTCTTTCAAGGAGTGGACCGCCAGGTCGACGCGTCCGGCTGCAAGGGCTTCTTCGATTTCCTTTGTAAACATGCCCTTGGTGCCGACCATGGCCAGGGCGACGTCGGTGATCTTGTCCCCGGTGGTGTGGATGATTTCAATTTCCACCTCATGACCGCGCGCACGCAAGAGCGCGGAGATGTGGTTGGCCTGCCAGAGCGCGAGTTGCGAACCGCGGGAGCCGATGCGGAGAGTGGACATTATTGCCGCGTCCCCACTTCGTTTTTCTTCTCCGGTGCCGTCGCCACTTTGTCATGCAGGTTGAACAGGCGGCGCACTACGTCAACTACGGTTGTGGCCTCGGATTCCCTGGCCGCGGTCTTCAGCGTAGTAATCGGCGTATGCATTACTTTGTTGATAATGCCGCGGGTCAGAGCTTCGATGGCGATCTCTTGTTCGGGAGTCAGCTGGCCCATGCGGCCCCGAACGCGATCAATTTCCGCCTGGCGAATGGTTTCCAGATGATCTTGTAACGACACGATTGTAGGTACAACGTCCAGCGTGTGCAGCTTCGCTTCGAAGCGCTCGACTTCGCTGGTGATGATGGCTTCCGCGAGTTCAGCTTCCTTGCGGCGGTCGGCGACATGGCTCGAGACCGCCTGCTGCAGGTCGTCGATGTCGTAGGTGAAGATGCCGTCGAGCTTGGCCATGTCGGGCGAAACATCGCGGGGCACAGCGATATCGATGAAGAACATGGGCCGGTTCTTGCGGCGTGCGAGGAATTGCTCGCCGTGCTCGCGGCGGAAAATCGCGTGGGGCGATCCCGTCGAAGTAATGACGATGTCGGCGCGGTCGCAGGTGTTATATAAGTCGTCGAACTTGATGGCTTGGCCGTTAAACCTCTGTGCCAAACCGATGGCGCGTTCGTAGGTGCGGTTGGCAACGAAGATGGAAGCGCAACCGTGAGCCATCAGATGGCGGGCGGCGAGTTCGCTCATCTTGCCAGCGCCGACGATGAAAACCGTCTTCCCTTCGAGCGTCCCGAAGATCTTCTTGGCCAGCTCCACGGCAACCGAAGCGATCGAGACCGACGACGACCCGACGGCGGTCTCGGTGCGCACGCGCTTGGCCACGGCGAAAGCGCGGCTGAATAGTTGGTCGAGTTGTCCTCTGACAGCGCCGACGGCGCGGGCGGTGGCGTAGGCTTCTTTGACCTGGCCGAGAATCTGGGCTTCGCCAACCACCATCGAGTCGAGGGAGGAAGCCACGCGGAAGAGATGGCGAACCGCCTCTTTCTCGCGGTACTCGTAGAGGTGCGCGTCGAGTTCGTCGGCAGTCAGATGAAAATGATCGTGCAGAAATCCGCGCAGGTCGGCCGAGCCGTTGGTGGTGTGGGCTACGATCTCCACGCGATTGCAGGTGGAGATGACCATGCCTTCCTCGACGCCGGGATAGGCGGTGAGATCGCGGCAACAATCGGGCAGGCGAGACTCCGGGATCGCCAGTCGCTCTCGCACTTCGAGCGGCGCGCTCTTGTGATTCACGCCAATGAGTTGAAATCTCATAATGCGAGCGTCGTCCTCATGAGGCGGCGAACCTGTGGATCGCAGAAAAATAGTTAGCGGCCCACGCGGCCAGCGCGGCCACGAAGGCGAAGGTCGCGAGGAAGGCGGCGCGGCGTCCGCGCCATCCCGAGTTCCAGCGGGTGAAGACCATGACCATGTAGACGGCCCACATCAGCAGCGAGAGCAGAATCTTTGGGTCCAGGAAATCGACGCGGCCGTAGGTTGTAAGCGCGACGATCGAGCCCGTGATCAGGCCCAGGGTCATGAAGGGAAAGCCCAGCAGCAGCGAGCGGTAGCCGATCTGGTCAATGACTTCGAGCGCGGGCAAAAACGAAATCAGGCTGGTAGATTTTTTTGCCTTCAGGCGGCGCTCCTGCAGAAGATACAGCAGGCTGGCGCCGAAACTGAGCACCAGCGCCGCGTAGCCGGTGAAAATAAGGATAATGTGGGCGACGAGCCATCCTTTATGCGACACGTACTGAGTCAGCAGCACCGGTTGCTCGCCGATGGCCGCGATGAACGTCAAAAAAAAGACCACAGGAAACACGACGACGCCCGGGGACGTAGTCTGGTAGATCGCATAGATGACCATAAAGAAAGTCATCGACAAAAACGCCAGCAGCGATTCCCCGTTATGCACCGACGCCCAGACGACCTGGCCCGAAAGGAACAGCTCGGCCAGCGAGACGAAGTGGAAGACCATCCCCAGGCTGGCAGCATGCAGGGCGATGCGGCTGAACAGGTCACTGGTGCGCGTGAGCGCCACGAAGGCGTAGACCAACCCGATGAAGTAGCACCCCAGTGCGAAACGCAGCCAAAGCAGAGACATAGGCCTTATAAGTTCCGGAATCCCTTGAGTTTACCCCAAATCACCGGTCCGGACCTCAATCCTCATGTACGAGAGCTATTTTCCACGGAGTCGAGGGTAAGGCAAACAAAGCGGGTCACTTAAGGCTGTGATTAGGATCACAGACGACCTTGTCCCGAAGTTGGCCCCACGATTATCCCTTGGGTAATACTTCTCGAATCATGCTGACACACTTCTCGACGTTGGTCGCGGCGGTGTCGATTATCAGGTGCTCACGATTCCAGGCGTGGTATTCGCGTGAAACCTCTTCTTCCCATGTGGGCGGCAGCAATCCGGGGATGTCGCTGGCTCTTGTCTCTACCCGGCGGCGATGTTCGTTCCGGTCAGAACATTGGACTTCGATTTCGATGGCGTCGACCCCCGCCCTTTTCGCTACGTCGACCCAGGATTCTCGGGTAACTAAAAGCGGATTGACCGAATCGGCAATCACGATGCGGCCGAGGCGGAGGTTATCCTCGGCAAGGGCGTAACCGACGCGATAACCGGCGTCGTTGATGGGCTGAGCCATGGCCCCGGAATCGCGCAGCGCCTGTTCGATCGAATCGATGCGTACATGCACCGCGCCGATCTGGCGAGCCAACTCGCGCGCGATCATCGTCTTTCCAACTCCGGGGAGTCCCGCAAAAATGATAAGCGTGGGCACGTGCGCGCCTAGGGCTTGTCGGAGGGCGTCTTCGGGGCGGCCGCACCATGTGGATTGGCCATGCCGGAAGGCACCGCGCCAGCCATGTGACCGCTTCCCATCCCGCCCATGTCGCCGGGAGCGTAGCAGGTGACGCGGCCGCTGGAGGCGACGCGCAACTGCGAGGGGCAGTCTCCGCTGGTTAATGCAGCCGTCGCGCCCGTGCCTTGCGATTGCACCGCGTATAGCTTGCCAGCAGAGTTGCCGGCGACTCCGATGGACATTCCCGGCATGTCATAGGCGACGTAGAACGGGTGCTTGCTCTGGCTGGCTTGCAGGGCGCAATCGGACGCGTTCTTGGACTGGTCGGCCGTGGCCTGCACGTTGAGGCGTCCGCAGTCGGTAGCGCCGGCGCCGGAATATTCCTGCAGTTTCTGCTGCACGCCGTCGGGAGAGGCCGGCGACGAGGAAGCCACCGTACTCGGAGACGACGCCGGAGACGCGGTTGGGCCCGCAGGCTTACGGGACGTCAGAAAGAAAAGCGCGCCAATCACGAGGAGGACGATCAGAAAGACACTCAGCATTTTCATGGCACGGTGATTGTAAATCGAAGAACGGGCGCAGGACGCAGAAAAGGCTTTAACCACCGAGGACACAGAGATGCACGGAGAAGATCCTCCGTGAACCCCTGTGCCCGCTGTGGTTGAAGATTTTTTCAACCCTTAATCCGAAGTCGCGCCTCAGGGCTTCCCTGTCAACTGCCGGATCAAATCCACTTCCGCCTGCCGGTACGGAGTGCCGTCAGACCGCAGCACTTCGTGAAACCACACGGGCGGCTGATCGTGAACGTAGGGATGCTGCCAGGATTCCCACGGATAATACGTCTGCGTTTTGCCAGCGACGAATCCCCAGTTGATGGCGCCCACGCGCTCCTGCTTGGCGATGGGCAGAATCGTGTCGAAGATGCTGCCGACCGAGCGCGCCATGTACTCAGTGCAGATCACGGGGCGATGGAATCTTCGCAGCCACGCGATTTCGCTCTTGAAGTCCTCCGGCCAGCTGTAGTTGTGAAAAGTAATAATGTCGGACTCGCGCACCTGAATGCGCTCAATCTCCTCCAGAGCATTTTCGTCGGCTGCGGTGTCGACTTCGTAGACTCCGCTGGTCAGCGGCTGCGTGGGATTCACCTCGCGAGCCCACTCGAAGGCCTGCGGCAGAAGGGCGGCGACGCGCGCGACTTTGTCTTTGTTGTTCAGCTCCGTCTTCGGATAGTTGCCGGTTTGATCGGAGCCAGGCTCGTTCCACACGTCCCAGCCGAGAATGCGATCATCTTTGGCGAACGCTCCCACCACGCCCTGCACGTACTCTTTCAGCCGCGGATACTGGCTGGGATCGGCCAGCGCCTTCGCCCCAGGACTCTGCACCCAACCGGAGTTGTGCACGCCGGGAATAGGCGCATGCTGCGGACCAAGCAGCGGAGCGGGATCCCAGCAGGAATCGAACAGCACGAACAGCGGGCGGATGTGATGGCGCGAGGCGATCGTCAGAAACTGGTCGATCCGCTTGCGAAAACCGGGAGCATCCTGCTGCCACAGCAGATCGTGGAGAAACACGCGCATGGTATTCATGCCCATGGCTTCGGCCCAGCCCAGTTCTTTGTCGATCTCGGCGGGATCGAAAGTGGCCTCCTGCCACATCTCCAATTCATTGATCGCAGATTTGGGAATGTAGTTGCTGCCCACCAGCCAGGGTTGCTGGGCGTACCAATCGTTGGCCTTGAGCTCGGACCAGCGCGGGGTTTGAGCGAGCGCAGCGTTGGAGCACAGGTATATCGCGATTAGGGTCGAAATCAGGAATGCGGATTTGATTTTTTTCACTTAGGGACTCCCCGTTCATTTATATTCGCGGACTAGGAATCCATCAACACGATCGAGGAATGGCACTACTCGACGCCCAAGCTCGCAAGAGCCTCCTCGAGCAAACCCGCGTCGATACTCAGGCGCCGCCCGTGTTCCTTCATATCCTCAATTTCGTCGAAGCCGCGAAACAGGCGAAGCTTGACGGCGGCGTATTGCTCGGCGTCGTTCAACTGGCGGCCGTGAGCCTTACTCCAGGCGGCGCGCGCGGCCTCGGTCAGAAAAACGCTCACAGCATACGTCAGTTTCCGATCGGAAGTGACGTCGAAGATAAATTCAGTGGCGGGCGCTTCCGCGTCGCCGGGCAGCGCGGCGCGCTTGCCGACGTAATAGTACTGGTAGACGTATCCCTGGGCGCCGGTATAGGTCTTCAGGCGGCGGATGGGCTGGTTCGATCCGGATTGGTTCGTTGCCACCGGGACATTATGCAACGGTGACTGACGGTTTGTCGTCGATGGCAAAGCTGCACCTAATCCGATTCAACCTGATACACCTTCTTGCCGATAGATCTACGCAGGAGACTTGTGCATGCTGTGGCCGTTGCAATGGTTCTGGGTTCCGCTGGGAGCGCTGGCGATTCTGGTGATCTACCAGCAGATTCGGATTTACCAGATCCATCGCGAATCGAAGAAAAAGGAAGAGTTGTTTCAGATCGTTACCGAAAACGCCGCCGACATGATCGCCCTGGTGGACGTGAAAGGACGGCGGCTGTACAACAGCCCGGCCTACAAGAGAATCCTCGGCTACTCGTCTTCAGAACTGGGCGAGACGTCAGCATTCGAGCAGATTCACGTCGAGGACCGCTTCAAGGTCCTCGAGGCGGCGCGCGAAGCGCGGGAAACGGGAATCGGAAAAAGGCTCGAATACCGGATCAAGCACAAGGATGGCAGCTGGCGGGTGCTGGAATCGGTGGCCAGCGCCGTCCGCGATGCCAAGGGCGCGGTCACCAAGCTGGTGATCGTGAATCGCGACATCAGCGAACGCAAGCGGGCGGAATTGCAACTGGAACACAACTTGTTTCATGATCCGCTGACCGGACTACCCAACCGCCGCCTGTTTATGGACCGCTTGCAAACTTCCTTTGTGCGGTCGCGCCGCGACACGGGCCGGCTCTACACCCTGCTGCTGGCGAACCTGGACCACTTCAAGGTCTTCAATGAAACCATGGGCGCGGTCGCCGGCGACCATATCCTGCTCGAAATCGGGCGCCGCATGATCAAAACTCTACGGCAGGACGATACCATCGCCCGCCGCGACAATACGGGGACTTCACCGGAGGTGCTGTTCCGTCTGGGCGGGGACGAATTCACCATGCTGCTCGACGCGGTGGGCGATCCGGGCGACGCGATGCGCGTGGCGCGGAGCATCCAGACGGCGGTAGCCGAGCCGTTTCAGGTCGAGAATCGGGAAGTGCGCGTTTCGGTGAGCATTGGGATTGCCTTGAGCACTCCGGCCCACGAGCGTCCCGAGGATGTGTTGAAGGATACCGACGTGGCCATGCGGCGAGCGAAGTCTCTGGGCGGATCGCGCTGCGAAGTTTTCGATGAAGCCATGCACACCCGCGCGGTGGGCCGGCTGCGGCTCGAAGCGGACCTGCGGACGGCGATGACCGAGCATCAGTTCCGCGTCTATTACCAGCCGGTGGTGCAGCTCGACACGCGTCGCATCGTGAGCTTTGAGGCGCTGCTGCGCTGGGAGCATCCGGTGCAGGGACTGATTTCTCCCTACCGGTTCATCGAAGCGGCCGAGGATACCGGGATTCTGGTCTCCATCGGACACTGGCTCCTGTTGCAGGCCTGCCGACAGTTGCGCGATGGTGAGGCCAACCACGCCCCCGGGCAGGCCATGAATTCGCAGAGCATGAACATTACGGTCAACATTTCGGCGCGGCAGTTTGCCGACGCGCGCCTCGTCAACGACATTCAGGATGCGCTGCAGCAGACGGGCATAGACCCCTCTCGGCTGCAAGTCGAAATTACCGAAAGCGTGGCCGCCGCCGATCCGAAACTTACCGTCACCGTCCTCTCTCACCTGAAGCACCTGGGGATTGGCGTGGTTCTCGACGATTTCGGAATCGGAACCACGTCGCTGCGCGCTCTGCGCCAGTTCCCCGTCGACGCGCTCAAGGTCGACCGCTCGTTGGTGCGGGAGATGCAGACCGACCGCGCCGCCGGCGACATTGTGGAGATGATCATCGCCCTGGCGCACAAAATGAATTTGAAAGCGATTGCGCAAGGCATCGAGACTTCGCGGCAAATGGAGCGCCTGCTGGAACTCGGCTGCGAGTTCGGGCAAGGCTACTACTTCTCGCAACCCATGGAAGCGAAAGCGGCCCAACAATTTCTGCGCCAGCAGAACGCGCCCGCCAAGGCAAGTGGAGCGGGCGCGAAATAAGTTGCCGCACGACTCCCCGCTCAAGATCGGTCACCTGAGAGGTTTGCTGATCCAGTGGTCGGTGAAGGTCGAGTGCTGGATGGCGGACTCGACTTTCGGCATGTGACAGGTTGTACAGTTCTTCGTGCTTACGGGGCAGGCCGCGCCTGGGTGATCCGAGTCTGGGTGATCTGAGTCTCGGAGATCAGCGGTGGTTCTCGCGCCCGGCTGATTGACGTGACATTGCAGACAGCGGGAATCATAGGCTGCAGGATCGTGCTCCAGCGGCTGATGAGGATCGTGGCAGGCCACGCAAGTGAGTCGAGCGTCTGGCTTGCTCCAGCACTTGCTATTTTCGAGGCGATAAGGCGCAAAGCGGAGGTTCAATGCGCTGAGTCCAACGTCAGTCACAACATCTTCCTGAGTGCGGTGGCACGCCCCGCAGAAATCTACTGACGCGACCGGATCCAGGCGACTGGGATCCATGATCAGTTGCGCGCCCTGCTCTTCTCCCTGCTGTCCCGAATTCATCGCGGCTACGTGACTGGCGCCCGGTCCGTGGCAAGCCTCGCAGGTGACGCCCGGCACCGCGCCTTTTCCATCCAGTTGATTGTTGGTCACCGAAGCGGTTGTATGACAGGCAAAACATGCCCGGCTTTCCGCCAGCGGCATGCGCCGTCCCGCGGCCTCTTCACGGCTGCGGGGCGTGGCCAGCGATTGCCCCGGAGTAATATTCAGATCCTGGGAAGACGAAAAAAAAGTCAGATGGCTTTCGTAGTAGCTGCCGTTTTTCTCGTAGACATAAGTTTGCCCCAGACGCCCGGCGCCAAATGCCCACAGTAGGTCTATCGAAAGGGGAGCCACGCCACCGCCGGCGCTGACCGTTAAGACGCTTTTCCCGCCTTTGGTTACGATCTCTTCACGGTAGGGACCAAGGCGAAAGGAGAGATGGTCATGCTGTCGAAGTATCTCCGCGTCGGCGGCACGAACCCCGGCGCGGGCCATAGCGTGTTTTTGCTGGGTCGCAACTTTGGAAGCATGACATCTCGCGCACGCTGCCGTGCCCACGTAACTATCTCGTAATGCCTCCCCTTTGGTAGGCCACCAGCCGGGTGCTTGAACCCGTGATGTCGTGAGCATGGAGTTGCCGACGGCAGCAGAAGTTTGAGCGAAGGAAGCAGTGGCTACAACGCAGATCGCGAGCACGCACCCGATGTGGAGCCCATGCAAAAGACCCGTCATCCATCGCGAAACTCCTCCCGTCATAGGTTGTTGACGTAACATCGCCATCATACTCATTGACTCAGGTCGGGCGATTCTGAAGTGCGATGCTTGCCACTGAGCTCTATCCCGCCTGGCCGATGAGCAGGCAGTAGCCGTCCGGGTCGTCCACGCGAATCTCGCCTTTGGGCATATATTCCGGATGAGTGATCGGCGAGACCTTCACACCGCTCGCCATCAGATGCTCGCGCAGGGCGATCAGGTCGGGGGAATAGAGATAGAACAACACCGCAGGCTGGCCGGCGACGACCGGTGCGGAGGCGCGCGAGAGCATCAGATCCGCCTGAACGCAACTCAGATGAACCCACTGCAGTCCGCCGGAAGCGTTGCGCAGGCTGCCGCGAATTTCCATGCCGAGCAGTTTGTAAAAATTGACGGAGCGTTGCACGTCGGCGACGGGTGCGAGGGGAATCAGTCCGGTGACTTTAGCGGTCATTGGTTTGGCCCGGTGAGCGCCGACGGGAAACATATCACGCCGCCGTTATTTTCCTTGTCATCTTTCTTCCGCACATCTTTATTCTCAGATTTATTTACCGATATATTTACTGATTTATTTATAACGACCGGTGCGTTGCTGGCCAACCAAAGGCCAACCTCAGTCGTGGTGTTGCGAGAAGTTTCAGGTACCATGGCGGGCGCATCGTGCGGATAAGTATCTTCGTAATTGTCTACCGCCCATTGCGACGGAACCGCATCTTCTTCCAGCAGACGGCTCACAAACACCTGGGTATCGTGAGTGAAAGTGTTGCCGGTAAATTCAGTAAAGGTTTCCAGGTTGCCGGCTGAATTCGTGGGCCAAGGATAAGGAGAAAGCAACACTGTAGTTCGCAGGCCGCGGGCATTGCCCCACTGAATTGCCTGCACAATAAATTTCTCGTAGCCCGGTCCGCTCCCGCCGTTCAGAAAGAAGTTTGGTGGCACGTCGAAGGCGATGGCTTTGCCATAGAGCGCCTCGCCGCGCTCGAGCGCATAAAACGGATTGGTCGCAAAGACATTCTCACCCAGCTTTGGTTCGCTCGGATCATTCGGCCCTACGATCGGAGCGACGGATTCGATGTCCACGGTCCGTGCCGCGTCCACGTATTCTCGCCACAGCTTCAAGTCCTCAGTCAGTTGCCCCGGAGCAGCCGAATCGGAAGGCGTGTTCACGTTCGCCTCGGAGGGATGGAGACCGCTTTGTATGTACTGCGCCTGGTAGAACCCATAACTCGGGGGAAGCGTGAAATAATTCGCCCCCACTTGCCCCAGTTCGGCTTGGCCCGGTCCAGTCCCGCGAAACACCCGCTCTATCGCCTTGAGGATGCTCGCTGGATTTTCGGCGGCGGCGACCGCATTTCCGTGTTCGTACAATCCTACGTGCCCGGTTTTGAGAAGCTCTGGGAACTGGCCGCCGTCACGGAGCGCATCGAAACCACCGGTAC
>JBEKWZ010000027.1:0-11499 GCA_049512555.1 Candidatus Sulfotelmatobacter sp.
CCTCGTCCCCCAGTTCGACGAAGGTTCCATTGCCCTGGTTGCGAAAGATGATGCGCGGATTCTTCGCGGGATACTTGGCGTAGACTTTTTCGAGTTCCGGCGCGACCGTTCCGGCGACGGTGAAAATGTCGGGGTATCCGTCGTTGTCGAGATCGACCAGGCCCGTGCCCCAACTGGTAAAGCGGCGCTCGCCGCCGATGCCGGCGCGAGCGGCGACATCTTCGAACTCTCCCTTGCCGTTGTTGTGATAAAGACCCGTGGGCTGGTTCACGAAGTGCGTCTTAACGATGTCGATGTGGCCGTCGAGATCGTAATCGCCGACCCCGACTCCCATGCCGCCCAGGGGCTCGCCAGAGGTGCCAAGGGCGACGCCACGCAGCAAGGCCTCTTCGCGGAATGTTCCGTCGCGGTTGTTGATGAGAAGAAGGCTGGGTGTGGCGTCGCAGGCCACGAAGATATCTGTCCAACCATCCTCATCGACGTCGACGGCAACGGCGGTAAAGCCGTAGGAGCTGCGCATCGCCGCCACGCCCGACTCTTTGGAAACGTCGGTGAAGGTTCCATCTCCGTTATTGCGGTAGAGAGAGTGATAGGGCATGGGCAAGCCGCCCGGGCCGCAGTTGGTGGGAACACCCTCAAAGTTGCAGTTCGGAATTTGCAGAGACGGCTTGGGAGCGGTCGCCAGATCGATTTCCACGTAGTTGGACACGAACAGGTCAAGAAAACCGTCGCGGTTGTAATCGACAAAAGTGCAGCCTGATCCAAAACGATTGTTGCGCTGATCATGCAATCCGGCTTTGTCAGTTACATCGGTGAATGTGCCGTCGCCGTTATTGCGGTAAAGCCGGTTCTGCCCGTAATAAGTGAGGAAAAGATCTTCGAAGCCGTCGTTGTTGTAATCGCCGACACACACGCCCTGAGCCCAGCCCGCGTCGGTGAGGCCCGCCTTGGCCGTGACATCAGTGAACGTGCCGTCGCGGTTGTTGTGGTAGAGGCGATTGCTGGAGCCCGGCGGAATGCCTTCCAGCCGGCGCCCGCCCAGGATGAATGCGTCCATCCATCCGTCATTGTCGTAATCGAAGAATGCGCAACCGGCTCCGTTGACTTCCACGATGTAAATGTTGTGGGCGGAGTCGCCGTAGAAAATGGTCTGCGTGAGTCCGGCACTCGAGCTGACGTCGACGAAGCGCGAGAACGGCGCTGTTTTCGCGGGGTTAACCACAGCGCGAAGCCCGGTGGGAACCAGCACGGGCGCCAGCATTGCCGGCAAGGTTTGCAGCACGCGGCGCCGTGTCCAGTGACCGGGGTTCGGATTTTTCATCGCGCCTTCATCCTTGTCCGTGAGGCTCCGTTTGAGTTGCTTTTTTCAGTGCTGCCCTTGGGCGGTATTCAGATCCTTACGGAGCTGCAAGGCTTCGGCATTGGCCGGTTCAAGTTTGAGGGCCGTGGAAACCGCTTCCTGCGCATCGGAAAAGCGGGACTCCATGCCGAGCGTGGCTGCCAGGCTGATCCAGGCTTGGGTGTAACCGGGAGCGGCCTGAACTGCCAGCCGGAAATGCTGCTCGGCCCCGGCAATATCTCCATCTTTGGAATCGAGATATCCCAGCTGATTCTGAGCCAGAGCGAACGCGGGATCGATCTTGACTGCGCGCTCCAGAGCAGTGCGTTCGGCAGCGGTGTCCCCGGTGGCGTCGAGGGCGAGGGCCAGCTTGTAGGCGAGCGCAGTATCGCCGGGAGTGGCATCCGAGGCCTCGCGATAGAGCGCCGCTGCTTTCTGAAGATTTCCGGCGGTCTGCTCCTTCGCCGCCTCCGCCGCTTTGGACGCGGCCAGCGTGCGGTTGAGCTGGGTCTGATTCAGTTGCTGGTACAGCTTGAGTTCATCCTGCGCACGGTCATTGTCTCCCAGGGCACGCAAGACAGTTGACAGCTTGAAATGGACCTGAGGCTCGGGGGCTCCCAACGCGATCGCTTTCTCAAAGTGCTCTTTTGCGGCGGGATAATCCTTCAGTTCGGCGAGCACCAACCCGAGATTGTAATGAGCGTTGTAGCGATCGGGATCGAGAGCGACCGACTCTTCCAGATGTCGCCGGGCGGTTGCGAAATTTCCGCTTTGATCTTCGAGGATGCCGCTCAGATACAGGAAATCGGAATCGTGCGGGTGGGCGGCGAGCAGTTTGCGGGCCAGCGGCTGCGCCGGGGCGAAATCGCCATTGAGCACGAGAACGCGCAGATAAAGGCGCTGCGCTTCGAGATTTCCAGGATGAAGACGCGCTGACTTCTCGGCCACATGAACCGCTTCCTGGTAGTGCACCTGCCGGACGAGGACGGTGACCATTGCCGCAGTCAAAGGCAAAGAAGAGGGGTTCCGCCGCAAAGACTCGGTCAGGACCTGCGACGCTTTGTCGAGCATGTTGGATTTGCCGTAAGCCTGAGCCAAATCAAGAGTGAGGGTTTCGTTGCGGGGAGCCTCGCGCAGGGCGTCGATGGCGGCGGCGTTGTCCCCTATCGCCATCAGAGACTGGCTGATGCCATGGAGCCCTTCGGTCGAGAGGTGATCGATGCGCAATGCGGCCTCCCATTCGGTGATGGCGTCCTGGTGCCGCCGAACCTGATCCAGCGCGGACGCGAGCAGCAAGTGGGGTTTCAGCACTTCGGGCATTAGATAAATGGATTGCCCAAGGGGCTTGATTGCGTCGTCAGGATGACCCGAGGCGTAAAGCGTGAGCCCCACCAGATAGTAAAGTTTGGCGTTCCCCGGTTCTAATTTGATGGCGTGCTGAAATGCTTCGAGTGCACAAGGGTATTGCTTGCGGTCGCCAAACCAGTCTCCAACTTCGACGTAAGTGTCAGCGTCGTCGGGGTGAGCCTTAAGTTTAGCCTCGAGCGCTGGGGAGGCGGTGCAGGCAAGTACGCACGGGGTCGCGGCCAGGATAGCTGCTAGAACTAGAACCGCCTTCGCAAATTTCGGACGCATCGATGTGGCAATGATCGCCTCTGCGAACCCCGCCAGATAACGACTTCCCGCGAGTTGAGCATAATTGAGCAACCGCGAGGCCTGCAAGCGAATCTGATGGGAATCGGGGCGTCAAGGAAGGAGAGGAATTGGTGCAGGGGCGTTACCATTCTTGAACCCCTAGTTGTTTGTTCGCCTTCTGGTTTTGATCCTCGTGCTGATGCCGGCTTCTCTTTCCGCAGGGGAGAAGAAGCCGCCTGCCCGCGTCGACTACGTGGGAGATGGGGTGTGCCGGTCCTGCCACGAGGAAAAGGCGAAAACATATTTTGAGACGGCGCATCACTTCGCGTCGAGTTGGCCCAGCGCGCATACCATGAAAGGCGGCTTTACTCCGGATTCAAATGTGTTAAAGACGGCCAACCCTTATCTGACGTTCGAGATGACACAAACCGAACAAGGCTATTTTCAGACCGCAACCGAGAAGATTTCCGCCACCAAGAAGGTTGCGCGCACCGAGCGTATCGACATCGTGGCCGGCCTGCCACGCAAGGGGCAGAGCTATTTGTTCTGGAAGGGGGATCAGCTCTTCCAACTGCCCGTCACCTACTGGACCGAAACCGACAGTTGGGTGAACAGTCCGAGCTACCCGGATGGATCACCCAATTTCGACAAGGCGATCATTCCGCGCTGCCTGGAATGTCACGCCAGCTACTTCGAGTGGATGCCGCCGCCGGTGAATCGCTACCGCAAAACCAGCCTGGTGCTGGGCATCTTTTGTGAAAAGTGTCATGGCCCCGGCCGCGAGCACGCGGCTCTGCATCGTTCGAAGTCTCCGCCGGCTCCAGGAACTGCGGAGGCTATCGTCAACCCGGCCTCGCTCTCGCGCGACCGGCAAATCGATGTATGCGGATTATGCCATTCCGGCAATGGCACGCCGATTCAGCCGGCCTTGTCGTTCCTTCCCGGAGATGTACTGGAAGACTACATTGACATTCCGTATTACAGCCCGGGAGAGGCGGTGGACGTTCACGGCAATCAACTGCAGATGCTGAGGAGAAGTAAGTGCTTTCAGTCGTCCTCGACCATGACCTGTTCGACTTGCCACGATGTCCACACTCCGCAGGAAGACGCGGCCGCATTTTCGCCGCACTGTCTGACTTGCCATCAACCGAAGCAGTGCGGGCAATTCTCGAACCAGGGAGAGCAGATCGTGAATCGATGCATCGACTGCCACATGCCGCTGCAAGAGTCCCAGGTGCTGTTTTCAACTACCAACGGAAAGAGGCTGTTGCCCAAGGTGCGCAATCATCAGATCGGGATTTATGCGGGAGAGCAGGTTCACTGAATTATTTTTTCACTGAACGATCTTCGCTGGACCATCTTCACTGAACCATCTTGATTTTCGTGCGGGAAGCGAAGCGCCGGTAATTGCGGAATGCGATTTCGTTCAACTCGATCTGCTTGCGATGTCTCTGCAGGCTGACCGAGGAACTCACCGGCAGCAGGTAGTCGCGGCCCGAGATGGCGACGTAGTCGTAGTCCACGGTCATGGCGGCGGCGTGCATGGAGAAGTCACGCGGCAGGCCATCGGCCTGAACCGTAATCCGGCGGACTCCGCTGGTGGCAGCGTCGACGTAAACTAGACCATGAAAGCCGACTCCGATGCTGTGGTTGTTGCCCTCATTCAGGTCAATGGTGGCGTTTTCGCGAGCCACGCGATAACTCAGGACCTGCAGGGTCGCCCCTCCGTCGCCTAAACTCCCAGCTTCCTTCCATTCGAACTGTGTTTTCGAAGATGGATCGAAAACCAGGTTGAGCAGGGCGCCAAACTCTCCGACTGAAATTGGCCAGGTGGAATTCATGTCGGCTCGTTTCAGGGTGCTGCGCTTGCCGTTCACTTCGAGCGTCTCCATCGTCTGGTGGCCGTCGTGATAGGTCAGGAGTTCTGCGATCGAGTCCCGATGTTTCCAGTTGCCGTTACCGGCTTGGTCGACAGACCGGCTGGTGACTTCGATGCACACGAAATTTGGCAGAGATTTTATGTAGCCCAGCGCGCGCTTTCTGGCGCCGGCAATGATCGTTTCAAGTTCGTCCGCCGAGGGCGCAGGGACGGCCCCGGCGGGCAGCGAAGTGATGACGAGATGGCGGCCAGTGTGTCCGTCCGCTTCAAACGGTTGGCCGGAAGTGGTGGCTAGATCGGCATCATTTTGTGGCTGGGCTGCTCCGGCAGCGCCGGCGGGCGTGGTAGCGGCCGCTAACTCGGGTCCATCGATTCTGAACGTCAGGCCGCGTTCGCTCGTTTTCCCATCTTGTGTGAGCTTCTCAATTACCTCGTAATCGCCGCTGGGTAGCGAGGTCGACTGAATCGACGCCAGGTACGGAATGGAGCCTGGCCCGGTGGTCTTCGCCAGATGCAGGGGAACTTGTGCGATGGCTTCGTGACTTTTCAGGACTTCCATTTCCAAGGTCGGTTGCTCGGTCGAGTTGGGATCGGGATGCACCATGAAAAAGAAAGAGATCTGTTTCGCGCCGTGCGGCACCCGTCCGGAGATGCTGGGTACAACCTTGCCTTTTCCGTACTGCATGGGCTCGGTGGATTCCATTTCCGCGGGCATAGGATCGAGACGCTGGACCATGGTTACGTCGCCGAGGGACGGGCCGGCGGCTTCGTTGGGGACTTCGAATTCCTGGCGCTGGGCGCCAGCCTTGTTGCTGTTGCGGTCGAGCACCGCGGTTTCCACAGTGTATTGGCCGGGCTCGGCAGTGAAATGGCGCTGCATCGTGATCAACTCAGACTGCGCGGCTTCCTTCGAGTCGAGCGAACCGTGGCGCGGAACATCCTCGCTGAAATGCTCGATCACCTGGCCAGCCTGGTTCTTAATCTGGGCCACGATGGATACGTGCAGTGAGTAAAGATTGGCATTGGGATCGTCCCGGCTTTCCAGTCCGTCGATCGGAACCTCGACGACCAGTGCGTTCTCGTTGCCCGTCGGCAAATCTCCCAGGCGCAAAACGGCGGAGCGAAACTTCACGTCCGCGGGCAACTGCGATTCGCTCAATAGGTTCAGCAGCGGCGCTTCGAAAGGCTTTATGCCAGAGCCCGCGTCGGGCGGCACGGCAAAATAGCCTGCCCGGGAATGGATCCTGAGGCCCTTGCGCGCGGACTGCACGGCAACCGGGCGAAACTTCCCGTCATATTCCTGGATGGGCGGAACGTAGGAAGCCTCGTAATACGTGGTCATGTCTGCGATGAGTTGTTGCAGCGGCTTTTTGAGACGGTCGGAGGCCGTGATGTAGGCGCCACCGGTGTCTTCCGCCAGATGAGCCATCGGGCTCTTGTAACCACTCAGGCCCTCGGTTTCAAGCCGCGATAAAGAGTCGGCGCCTGCGGTGATCGAGCCTGGCGGTGCCATGGCAACACCTTGCGTTCCCGGACCGTTGCCAGCCGTCGTTGTGGGCGTGGGATTCAGGCGGTTGGTGGTCATCACGCCGCCGATGGCCTGGGCCGCCAGCAGGCCTTGACCTGCTTGTTCGTCGACCGCGTTGGCATCGACCGTATAAATGCTTACCCCGGAGCGGTTGGCCGCGCCCGCCACTGAGAGCAGCATATCTTTTGCGTTGGAATCAAGCGGCGGCGCCTGCTCGAAAAAGATTACGACTTTTCGTCCGTCAAACTGGCGTTGGGTGCGGGCCAACGCCAGCAAGCCCGCCAGTGAGGGCATGCAGTGCTGGTCTTGCACAATCTTCTGCGATTCTTCGAGCCCAGCCAGCATGACTCGGGCGACGGCGCGCTGGTCCGAGTTGACATGCGCTCCGGAAGAATCCACTCCCGTCCGTACCGCGGCAATCAAATCCTTCTCGGGCAGCGCGGCTGGGTCTTCCTTAGTTCCATCGTTTCGTTCGGTAGCGGCAGCGACTGCTTTCTCCACGGCAGAGACGTCGGAAGTGAAATCCTGAAATAGCCGCAGTCGTCCGCCAATGTTGAGGACGGAGAAGGAGAATTGATTCGCCGGAATCATCTTCAGAATTTTGTTTGCGATATCGTGCGCGTTCTTTGCCGAGGAGGGATCGAGCCGGTCGAAAACCAGGGTGATGCGGTGGTCGCCTGATTTCCCGGTCACCAGGCGCAGGCCGGTGAGCTTTACCGCCGAGCCGCTGTCTGAGATCGCGATGTCTTCCGGCTTCAGATCAACGACTGGCTTGTTCCGCTTGTCGTGCACCACCAGGTCCAGAGTGACCTCGTCGGCGTTGGAGACGATCGTGGCTTTGTCGGCCTTCTGTGGTGGCGGAGTAGCGCTGCTCGGTGCTGGCGTGGTTTGAGCGTTAGACCACGGGAGGAGGACAAGGAAGAAGAGCGGCGCAAACATCTTTTTCGTATACATATAAAGAATTCACCTTACGCAGATGCATCATTAAGCTTCGCCCCAAAAAGTACCGCCATTCTACATCGATTCGGCGTGCGGGCAACCATCTAATTGGGAGCAAAGTGGAGACGCGACGGCGGTTCCGGCTCAATTCGGAAACGGCTGACCCGGCCTTACGATGCGAATCTGGTGGTCGGTAAACGTGAGATGTCCGTTGGGCAGCTTGACCTTCGGCATGTGACAACTCACGCACTCCGACTTGGCCGTAGGACAGATTTTGGTCTGGGTCTGCGGCTTATCCGATGCCAGCGAGGAAGTTGGAGCAGCCGTGGCGGACGACGAATGGCATGCCAGGCACTGCGCATCGTAGGAAGAATCCTGGACGACGATATCCTGATGAGGATCGTGGCAGGCGATGCAGCTGATGCGCGGGTCCGCTCCATCAAAACACTTGCTGTTGGCCAGACGGTAAGGCTGGAACCGGACGGTGAGTTCGCCCCGCCAGTGATTGCGAACGGCGGTCTCCCAGGAGCGATGACACTGGCCGCAAAAATTTGAGATGTCTTCGGTTGACTTCTTGCGCAGATCTGGCGGCGCGGAATCGAAGTCGCCGTTGATCGCGTCGGCAAGATGCGTGGTTGTGCCGGCGTGACAATGCTCGCAAGTCACGCCGGGCCGTAGCGTCTCGTAGGTCATTTTTCCGTTGGTGACTGCATTGCTTGCGTGACATCCGAAACAGACCTTGGTTTCGCGGAGTTCGATGGGCCGTCCGACCGCGTCGTCCAGATTTTTCGGCTTCAGATCCTCGTCGCCCGTAGTGAAATCCAACCCCGGAATCGAGGGGTAATAACTGACCGCGCTTTCATATTGCTGACCGTTGCGTTCCAGAACCCAGGTCTGCGCGCCTGCGCCAAAATTCCAATGAATGGGCAGGGTGATGGTGCGGGTGCCGTCGCTCACGTTGTACGTGCTTTCGCCTGCACGAGTTTCGACAGTGTAGGTGTACGGGCCCTTGCGCACCGTCAGCTTCGGAATATCCTTCAGCACAAGATTGGAGCCGGGTAGCGCCATCGCCCGCCCCATCGGCGTGCGTGGCTGTGACTCAGCTCGTGCCCGGTGGCAAGAGACGCACGCGGCCTCCGTCTTGCCTTGCGCCACCGTGCGCGGCGATGCTGCGAAGATGGCTGCGAAGCCGATCAGCGCACGCACGAGCGGGCTAAGGATGGGTTGTCGGGTTCGTATCATTCTTAGTCATTTCAAGGCAGAGCAAGCGCTCGCGGCGGGCATCTTCCTTGCGTCCGAATTTTGAGTAGGCCTTGGCCAGCGCGATGTGGACCTCAAGATTATCGGGTTGCAATTGCACAGTCTTTTCCAAATATTGGATGCCATCTTTATCGCCGGTCTCGGCGAGCGCCCGGCCGAGCACGAGTTGAGCGCTGGGTAGCGCAGGATCCTCGGCAACCGCCTTGCGGGCATGGGGCAGAGCTGTGACGCCGTCGCTTTGCGTCAGCGGAATCCATGCCAACATGACTTCCGCCACGGCGTTCGAAGGGCTCACCTCCAGCTCTTTCTTGAATTCGAGCACGGCCGCGTCGGGGTCAGTGGCGTAGAGCAAGTAGCCATAAAGACAGTGTGCGTTGGGCACGGCCGGAACGCGTTCGAAAAGTTGGTGAAACTCGGCCTGCGCCGCGTTGAGATCGTGGCGCATGAAGTCGAACGCGGCTTTGCCGACAGCGATATACAACTCCTGCTGATCGGCCCGCAATTCTTTCGGCAGCAGCGGGGTGCGCAGGCCGGCCAGCCCCAGAGCCAGCAGCAGTTCTGGGTTGGAATCTTCATCGTGGGTGAAAAAAGCATAGCTTCGCAGTGCGTCTTCGAATCTTCCCGTGCGCGTGAGCAGAAGCGCCTCATGGTAGCGGAGAATTTTTTCGTTGCGCGGCTGGTTCGCGGCTCCCTGGGCCAGGGCGCGCTCAATATCTTTCAGGGATGGTGAATAATCGCCAATCTCAAATTCACACAGCCCGCGCATGGCCAGAGCCGGCGCCGCGTTGGGAGTGAGTTCGAGATAATGGGTGAGCGCATCGCGGGCCGCAGCGTAGTCGCCGGTCGCATATTGCAGCGAGCCCAGGAACCACCATCCGTCGGGCCACTGTGAATTTAGTTTCAGGGCCTGCTGGTAGAGTTCAATCGCACCCGGAAGATCGTTGACGTCGCGCGCGGCCGTCGCCTTCGCGACGACATCGGAGAAGCTGGCGGGGTTGGCCTGCGCGGCGGCGGTCCCGCAGACGGTCACCAGCAAGCACGCCAGCATCAGAGCGCGAAGGCGCATACTGTTTCCCCACCCTCTGATTGCAATCATTTCCCCAGGTCCCATGCTCTTCGGCAGAGCTTTTCGCCACATTTCGCTGGACGGAATATAACACTTCAGCTCGCGGGCCAGTGTCTTCGTGGTCACGGATGTTTCGCTGAATTGGCTTCATCGGAAGGTGTTGCAGGATGAACTTGCGACTCCGTGGTTTGGCCCTCGGCCGCAAGCGGAAGGTTGACTTCCAGGGCGCCGACGTTGTCGGTCGCGACATCCCGAACTGCAACTCGTATTGATACCGCCGACACCGGCACGTCGAACTGCTGCTGCATGCGATAAATGGCCTCGCGCGGAGCTTCGGGCGAGAACTGCCCGCCGTCTTCGGCGACCCGCTGAACGACGGCATTCACGATTTTTCCGTCGGCATCAAAAGCTGCCGCTGCCAATTCCAACGTTGGATATCGGGCCGCAACCGTGTAATCGATTTCGTAGGTTTGAATCTGGATCGGGTGCAAAGGCTTGGCGGGATGGTTCGGACGGCGCTCGCGAAAATAAGCCGGTTGATCGGCCAGGGTTGCCATCTGCTCCGCAGTGGCCTTCGCCGGGGGCGAAAGAGCGTGAATGTGCGCGCGGAATAATAATTGGTGCGCCACGGGAGCCCCGTGCTGCATGTTGGGAACCAATGAATCCGCGGGCCGCGCCGTCTGCAGCGGCTCTAGTTCAGCCGCCGCCCGCAGCGCTTTCGAGGGTGCGGGTTCGCCCGAACTGGGATTGCCGTAGTACGAGCGGCGATAGGCCAGATGATAGCCGCGCTTCGCCAGTTCCACATGAATATGACGCAGCCGCCCGTCATACTTCTGATTGCTGGGAGAGTACGTCAGAGTGTAATAGTGGCCGCCGGTTTCGGTGGCTTCGGTGAGCGCACCAGCCACGTCATTTGTTCCATAGAAGGCGCGGCCGCCGGTCTCCTCTGCGATTCCTCTTTCCGCCAAGTAGCTGGCATTCAGGGCCGTGCTGTCGGAATCCGTCACCATCCCCATGGCAGACGGATGAGTACTCACGTGGGTCACGACCACACCCCGAACGTCGACCGGGTAGACGGCAATTTGTCCGCGAGACAGGGTATCGGCTGTCTCTTTGATTTCGTCGCTGGAGCTCAAGGCTTCAGTCGTCGGATCGGAACTGGGAAGGATCGCCGATTGAAACGACGCCGAGAGCCAGATCACATTCTTATGTCCGGGGAGATCGGCGAGAAATTTCGCAATCTGAATGAGCGCGCGCGTCGGCGAATAATAGGCCTGGAAATTATCGGCATAGAGAAAAATGCGAGGGATATGGGCGCGGGCATTCTTGGGATTCAGCGCGTCGGCAAGCGCGTTGCGGTCCTCGGTAAAGCCCTGCACCAGGTAAAGCCCATCGCTCAAAACGAAGACCGCGAAACGGGTTCCCAGCGGCTTGCTCCGGACGAACTTCATGACCTGCTCGCGCACCACGGGCTGATCGTCAACACTCATGTCGAGGACATCGAGCAGCAAAACATAGAGCGGGCCGCGTTCCGGTCCTGACGGCACGTTCACGAATGTATTGGGCGGCAGGGAGGCTGGACGCTTGGGCAGGGACTCTGAGATCAGATCAAAGTCGTGGACGTCGAAGGACCGCACGCGTTGAGGTTTTCCGTCTTCGGTGATCGAGAAGTCGTCGGCCGTCAGGCCAGAGACCGGCTTTCCATTCGGGTCAGAAACAACGACGTCAACGATGACGCGCCGCACGCTCTGGCGGATGACCAGACCAGGCTGTTGCGCATCGGGGGCGGCCGGAGTCGGCAAAGGAGCCTGCGAAGACGCAACGTTCGTCTTCGCGCTAATCGTGCCCGTCAG
>JBEKWZ010000028.1:0-11360 GCA_049512555.1 Candidatus Sulfotelmatobacter sp.
CGAATTGGATGATTCCTCCAGGCGCGACCTTATCGTAGAGGTGGTCGAGACAAGTTTTGACGCTCTCGTACCAGTCGCCGTCAATGTGGAGGACCGCAATCTGGGATATGCCGACTGCGGGTAACGTGTCCTGGAAAAGTCCCTTCACGAACTGCACCTGGTCGCGGACCTGGAGTTGCGTGAACAGACTCTGGACCTCCTCGAGCGTGCCTACACAACTACCGGCATAGAGGTTTGCAACCTCGAAATCCGGGTCAGCCCGAGTGGGCGCAGGCAGGCCTTCAAAGGTGTCAAAGACCCAGAGAGTCCGACGCGCTTCGAGTTGACGCAGGGTCAACGCCATCAGAGCGGCGCTGCCTCCCAGGGCGGTTCCGCACTCAACGAGGTCGCCGGGGATTTCGTTCTTTACGACGTCTCTGACTCCGTGATAAAGCCCTCGCAAGCGGGCATTGCTGCACATGGTGCGGGTTCGGATGCGGCGGTAGAGCGAAGAAAATTCAGACGGTGAAACGCGATCCCAACCGTAGGCGACGAAACGCAGCGCGGTGTCTGCCACCCATTCGGGATCGCGGGCTCGCTGAACCAACTCCTTGAGCGGTTTCCTGGCTCGGTGAGCCGCCCTTGGATCGCCAGCATTCAAACACTCGGTGTCGTGCTGAGGCTGCATGGTCAAAGCGTCTCCGAAAGGAACTGTTCAGCCGCTGGCGTTTCAGACACGAACGTTTCAGACTCGAGCATTAGATCGCCGCATTCCCAGCACGCTCAGAAAAAAACTGCCGAACACGGTCTGGGCTCCCAAGGTCAACAGCAGGACGGCCGGGATTACCAGGCGCATCGTACTCGAGTAGTCGAGCGCACCAAACTGTCGGGCTCGCCAAAATCCGACCGCGTAGACCGAAGCTCCGAATCCAACGACCATTAACAGAGCGCCAAAAACTAATCCTACTTCGAGCGTGATGTAGCGGAACAGTTTGTTGAAGGTCGGGTCGGGCGGAAAAAGGCCTTCGGAAATGGCGAAAATTTTAGTGAAGACGGCGAACGTGATGGCCTGAAATCCGAGCAGGACGAACGTGGAAGCGTACACCATGGTATGGACGTCGAGAGTGACGCGGCCCACAGTTCTGGGCCCTGGCAGCAGCCAACCTTCGAGCAGCGTTCCGGCCAGCATCAGCGCGAGGCCGGGATAAAGGAACAACCAGCGCGGGCTGTAAAGCAGCAGAAAACGCAGATGCCGCCAGCCGTCCCGCCAGGTGCGTAGATGTGGGGCGCGGGCGCGGCCGTCAGGAGAAAGTGTAGTGGGAACCTCGGCAACTGCGAGTTTCAGCAGCGTCGCTTTGACCACCATCTCGCTGGCGAACTCCATGCCCGTAGTGCGCAGGCCTAGCCGCTCATAGGCAGCCTTACTGAAAGCGCGCAAACCGCAATGGAAGTCTCCAAACGGACTCTTGAAGAACAAGCGTCCGAGGCCAGAAAGTACGGGGTTTCCGAGGTACTGGTGCAGGAAGGGCATGGCGCCGCGCTCGATCCCGCCACGGAAACGGTTTCCCATGACGAGGTCGGCGCCGGCGCGGAGCTTTTCGACGAAGCGCGGGATGTGGGCGAAGTTGTAGCTGTCGTCGGCGTCGGCCATCAAAATGTACTTACCGCGCGCAGCGGCGATGCCGCCCATAAGGGCATTGCCGTATCCCCGGGCCTGAACCCTAACAACTCGCGCGCCCGCCCCGCCGGCGATTTCTACGGAACCATCGGCGCTCCCGTTATCTGCAACGATCACCTCGCCCACCACGCCGGCCTCGTCGAGGGCCTGCTGGGCTTTCCGGATGCAGGTTTCCAGGGTCTCTGCCTCATTGAGGCAAGGCATTACGACGGACAACTCCACGGGGACGCTTGCTGGCACCGGCACGGGATGGAGACGCGATTCCGACTCAGCCCTCACAACTACAGCCATGTTTCCACTCCTTGGTTAGAAATCTTATCAGCGAGGCGGCGATTGCACGAGAAGGAAACGACCTGCTGGCGCAATCGCTGGTTGTATTCAACTTGTTGTATTCAACTTCTTGCATTCAACAGCACACTGCAAGGCGATCGGCTATTCTAAACGATTATGGTTGCGCGCTACGCTCACATGTACTCGGGACTGCTGGTGCAACTGGCCGTGGTGTTGGGCGTTTGCCTGGTAGCGTGGTGGGTGCCGACAATTGGCAACTCCTGGTTCCAGATATTAGAGAATTTCGGCTCCCGGATTGCCCGTCGAAAGCTATTGGCAATCGGAGTCATATTCGTTGCGACCATTGGTGTGCGTTTGTCCTTGCTGCCGCTGTTGGGAGTGCCGCTGCCGTCAGGCCACGACGATTACAGCTATCTGCTGATGGGCGACACCTTTGCGCACGGACGTTTGGCCAACCCGACGCATCCCGAGTGGCCGAGTTTCGAAACCTTCCACGTACTCTCGCACCCCACGTATTCCTCGATATTTCCGCCAGCACAGGGGCTGGCACTGGCGATCGGCGAAGTGGCCGGGAGCCCTTGGATTGGCGTGCTGCTGAGTGTTAGTGCCATGTGCTCCGCGATCGTGTGGATGCTGCAGGGATGGATGCCCGCTCGATGGGCCCTGCTGGGAGGAGTGCTGGCGATGTTGAACCTGGGAATCGTCAGCTACTGGATGAACAGCTATTGGGGAGGCGCGATGGCCGCGACTGGAGGAGCGCTGGTACTGGGTGCGCTGGCTCGAATGAGGCAACTGCAGAGTGTCGGCGGCAGTCTACTCATGGGTGGTCTGATCATGACTAGTCTGATCATGACTAGTCTGATTATGGGACTTGGAATTGCAATCCTGGCCAACAGCCGGCCGCTGGAGGGATTTATTTTTTGCCTGCCGGTGGCGGGTGCGCTGCTGATTTGGCTGAGCGGAAAGCGGTCGCCACCGTTGCGTGCGACCGCGCGCTGCGTGGTCGCGCCACTGGCGGCCGTCCTGTTGATGACGATCGCATTTATGGGTTATTACAACTGGCGCGTGACGGGGCATCCGCTGCTTCTGCCCCACTCCCTCTATTTGCACAGATACTACAGCCCGATTTTCCTGTGGGAGCGGCTGAAAGCACCAGTCCACTACGGCAACCGGCAATTCGAAGATTTCTACAATGGCTGGATCGCAGACACCTATCGGGGCACGGCGCGAGATGTCTTGCGAATGAGTTGGGAAAAAGTTCGGGGTCTTCCGGCGGCGTTTTTGTGGACGGGTTCCCTTCCCGTCTTGCTGCTGCTGCCATGGGTGTTTCGAGACAGCAAAATCCGTCTACTGGTTGTGGAACTGGTGACCTGCGGAGCGGGACTGTTTCTGGTCGTGTATTCCAATCCGCACTATGCGGCGCCCCTTACGTGCGTCATTTACGCTCTGGTAGTGCAAGGGATTCGGCATCTTCGGACGATCCGGTGGAAAGGACGGGCAGTGGGGATTGCGTGGTCGCGGGCAGCGATTGTGCTGCTCGTTGCCGTGACGGCCAGCAACCTCCATCATGTGGTGCGCGATCCTGACCATCCTTACCCGTGGTCGTGGGATCGAGGACGCGGCAGCGACGCATGCGGGCGAGTCGAACAGCAGCTCGCGGATCAGCCGGGCAAGCAGTTGATTGTGGTCCGCTATGCGGCCAGCCACAATCCTCACGGCGAATGGGTGTACAACCTGGCCGACATCGACGGGGCGAAGATCGTGTGGGCCCGTGAACTCGGCACCCAGCAGGACGAGAAACTGCTGTCGTATTTCAAAGACCGCAAGGCATGGCTGTTCGAACCGGACCGGGACGCTACGCATCTCAAGCCTTATCCGCAGGAAAGCCCGCTCACGCGTTGACCGGCACGAGGGGTCATTCGCGATTTGATGCCTTCCCTGAGGGCGTGTTGACCTGAGCGGTTGCCATACCTGACGATTGAGGGCTCACAGTCTTCCACGGAGAAAAAGCATGTCACACACCCCCACCACCCCGCGTCAAAAGCTGCTCATCGCGATATTCGTAATCGTGCTCGTTGCTATGGGGTCGATCTGGAAGCTCAGCGGAGACGGGACTCAGGGGCGGGGCCGCCAGAACGAAACTGAGTTGCGGGGCGGCAATCAGGGGGGCGATCAGAATGTTCAGGACTCAGGTTGCGGGACTCACTGGGATCGCGCCGGGAAAGCCGTAGTTAGTTCCGAGGGCGTGAATGTTGCGCAGTGTAACTGGTCGGCGAGTCCGAGCGATGACCTCCGGGTAGCAGGGTCGCACACGATCAGAATGCAGTCCTGTCCGCCGGGGGTGAAGGGTTCCGAGGCGGAATATTGGATTTGGTTGGACGGAGGAGGCGCTTCCGAGGCCGTGAAGGTGACGGGAGGAACCTGCGCGGGGGACGGCACTCCGGGGACCCTGAAATTCACAACGAGTGCGGGGCACGCGGGCGGATACAGCGTCTCGAGTGCAACCAGCGGTCTGCAGGAAGCTTCCATTGCAGCGCGGTTCACGCCTACGAATCCGGCGGGAACAGCTCAGGGTGGCAAGGTCGTCGTGCCTCCGGGAACGGAATTGAAACTCTACGCGCGTGCGTCCATACGCTCTTCAACTCAGACCATCGACTTCACCGGTTCCATCTTCGAATGCTACATGAAGGATACGTGCGTGTTCGTGGGCGATCCTGCGTCGTCGACCGCGTATGCCGGGATTACGTTGCTCAGTCCGCGGGGCAGGCCGATGGTGGCGGGCGGGACCTATCCGATGATCGAGGTAAACGGGCAAGGGACGAAGATTTTCAATGTTCGAGGGCGCGTGGCGCCCAAGGGGAGCAGCTTCGGCACTTGGGTTCAGGTCGATGATGATCAGTCTTTTTTGCTGGACGGCTTGGCCGCTGGCTTTGGATACGGCGTCCGCTGCGATGCGGAATTCTGTGGCTCTTACGTCAGTGCGCCCGGGCCGTTTAACAAGTGGTCCGCGGTGGGCTGGCTCAAGAACATGGATCTGTCAGCGCAATGCATTGGCAATGGAGTCGATTGGCAATCGGGGAACACGCTGCACATTTCCGACAGCATAATTCAAGGGTATCCGCAGTACGGATTGCGGGGAGGGTTGCGCCGCGGCGGGTATGGCAATATCAAGCTGACAAACGTCTATATGGAAGCCGGGGGCTGCACAAATCCGTCAGGAAACATCGGCAGTGCCGGTGTGCTTGTGCAGGGAGGGCCGATATCGATTGAGGGCGGCGAGGGACCGCAGGGTGGATTTCCTAACTACGCGACGACCGGGTCGACGGACTATCGCTATTACATCGTCGCCCGCCACAGTTCTTACGGCTCCTCCAATCCTTTGTACGTCGGCAGTGCGCTCTCCAATGGAAAAGGGGCGATCACCGTCACTACCCCGGACATACCCGGCGCCACATCGTTCGACCTGTTGCGGGTCACTCCTTCCGGATCGGAACAGGCTCCTTATGGAGTCGGAGACTACGCGGTGGTTGAGGGTACTGCTCGTTCAGCTGCGTGCAAGAATGGAGTCTGCACATTTACGGACGAAAACGCTCCTCTGCATTCCTACAAAGTTGTGCCGACTCCGACTTACTTTCCGCTGCTCACGTTCTGGCCCGGCCCAATCGTACTGGGTTCCGGCGGTGATTCTCCGAGCTTGTTAACGGCGGCACGGCTCGATATTGATACCGCTCCCTCGACAGTAGTTTCAGAACTAGGGTCGCTCATGCCGGCGGTGGTTGCCGATAACTGCTCTCTAGGCGGCGTGCGCTGGACTCCAACGTGGATCAGTTGTGCAAGTACGCCGCATCCCTGGACTGGAATGCCCATCCCGATCGGTGGGCTGCAAAACCGCAAAGGAAAACTTATCCTCATGGGGCCGGGCGCGGCACCTGGACACATTCTTACCCTGGTTGACTCCAATCCGCAGAAAACCATCGCGCATGCGGTACAGCGCCCGGCGAGCGACGTCACGGACTCCTACATCGGCTTCGACACAGGGGACGGGAATCCGGCGCATGTGGGGATCAGCATGGGCGCGCCGGTGTCTCTTTCTAGCTACATTGGGAATACTGGCGACGGAAAGAGCTGGAAAGAACGGCTGACGGTGAAGGATAAGACTTTTGCGGTGCCGGTGGTGATCGAGCCGGGAAACACTCTGACGCTGGGCTCGGGCTCAGCGTTATCGCAGATCGGAGTATTTAAGGCAAGAATCGAAGCTGCCAAAGTTGCAGCCCAAAGCTGTGTCGATGTAGCTGCTGCAGTTAAGGGCGTGGATAAGGCGGATGTCATCACCGGGCTCACTCCTCCATCAGCTTTGGGCAATCTCTCGGTTAGTGCGTATCCTGGTTCAGCGGGGAACGTTTCTCTACATTTTTGCAACGCAAGCCAAGCGCCTGCAACAGCGCCTGCTGGCGTTTATTCTTTTGTGACTGTGCACTAGAAATGTTGGAAGAGAACCGTCGCGGCTTGACGAACACCGATTGCTGAGGCAGCGGCGAGAACCGGGCCAACCACTACCAATCCCCAGATGAACCTTCGATCGGTGGGAAGGTACCGCCGGAGAAATACCAATGCCCACGGCAACAAGGGCAATGCGAATCTCGGGAAGTTGGACCTGGACCAGCCTGGCGCGCTATAGGTGTAAAGCGCAAGCGCGTAGAGGATCACGAACCAGGCCTCGGCCGTGTGTTCGTTGGCATATCGGCGCAACTCTCCGCTTCTGATCGCCACGACGAATGCGATTAGCACGAACAGGATCCATGCCCATGTCAAAGCCAGGTTGGTCCAGGGTGCGTTGCGAGGAAATGTGTCTTTGAGGATAGCCAAGAGGGGCAAGCCGAAGGGCAAGCCTCCGTGCCAATCGTTTTGCTGGTAAAGAGCTACATTCCCAAAAGGATTGCCTAGATAGTGTTTAACCGGCCAGGCATAGAGCGCGCCGATGGCCACAGCGACACCGGTGGCGACGGCAGCGTCACGTAGCCGGCGACGATACAACAGCTCAATTCCTAGCCCCAGCAAAGCAAATACACCGAACGGACGAACGACAGTGGCGAGCGCTCCCAGCACTGCTGCCAACAACCAGCGGTCGCGCCTCAGCGCAAGGAACGAGCCCAGAAGAAACGCGAGAAACAGCGGCTCAGCTCCTCCGAGCAATGACCGCTGGAACCAGTCGAAACTGAGCAGCGCGAAAAAGATGGCGATCCAGCCGTCCCAAAGCCAATAACAGAGAGCAACGGCGACGAGAGAAGCCAGCACGCAAACGATGATGAGGCTGACCGTCTCCGACAAAGTCGTCACTAGAGACACGGTGGCGACAGCGTACGGCAGTCCCCAGAATTGCTTCACGACCACGCCGGATAGCTGCCAGTGGTGGATCGCGGCTGCGAGGCGGATATAGCCGGAATTGTCCCCGAAATCCTCAACTCGGGACCAGTAGCTTCCTCCCAGCAGAAAAAAAGTGGCCAGAAACACGCCGTACGATATCAACACCAAGGCCAGCACGCGCGACAGAGTCGGAGGTTCACGCCAAGGCGATGGTTTAGGGGAAGCGGAGTCCGCGTTCAAGGGTGTTTTGAGGGATGACGGAATGCCGTTTATGGTAGCACAGGGCGTGAGCGGTCAGGCGCCACTCTTTTGCCTCTGTTCCCACAGGAGATTGAGGTCGGTCACAATTTCGCCGGGAACGGAAACGGGAGACAAGAGGAAATCTCTGTGTTCACTCCTCTCGAAATCGAAGCGTGAAATTCGAATGTAGCCGGAGGGCGTGATCCAGTAGGGCACATAGTTGAGAGATTCAACGACCTGGCGAGTTCGATCGTTGCGATGCTCTTTATTGCGCGGCAGAATTTCGCAGACGATGAAAGGGCGGTCTCGCCTCATGATCCGCGGCATCCCAGCGAGCACATCGGCCTCAAAATCTTCAACGTCAATCTTGATCAAATCCAGCTTCATGGGGTGGCGAGCCTCATAGTCATCAAATTGCACCGTCTCCACCACGTGACCGGGCGCTCCCTGCCTGACCTGCCAGCTGTTGGTGGCCAGCGTGCCCGTAGCCTCGTAGTCTTTTCCCTCGGCCTCAGGTACGTAGAGAGTGGCGCGAGTGGTTTGATTGGAGAGGGCCATGTTCTCGCAAACGACGCGACCGTCCAATTGGTTCAATGCAATATTTCTTCTCAGACCTTCGTAGATCGGCAGCAGGGGCTCAAAGGCCACCACCTGTATGTTGGGATTCCAAAACGCGGCCAGCATCGAATAAAAGCCGTAGTTCGCTCCGACATCGATAAAAGTTGCCGACCGGGTAAAGAAGAAGCGTAAGGTCTGCGAAGTCTCGCGCTCAAGACCCTCGAGCCCGTGCCAAAACAACGTACTGGCGAGGGCGATCCCCGAATTTTTTGCAATCCGCATCGTGCGACCGTTCGGCAAGCGAATCGCCGCACCGTTTCTTCGCACTTTCATCTCGATCTGCGAGGCCAGCTGGCGGCAACCCAAATACAGTGGTCTCGTGGTCATCGTGAGCAACAGACTAAGATAGTAGTTCTCGCGCCAGCGCTTCAGAACTCGGCGAACCGCACCAACCATTCAGCCTCCTTACCACCTGTACATCTTTCATCTCCGCAAATTGTGCGAATATGCACTCCTCAACTTCTAAACTAGCTCTTTCTGTACCTGTTTAGCGATAGTCTCCGCGAATCTTGATTGAGCGAGGTCGAGGAGTTGCTGAACGTGCTGTTTCCAAGTGAAATCCCGCGACCTTCGCAGTCCTTTAACGCTTGAGCTTTTTGAGATCTCTTCATCCTGCACGAAACGACAGACCTGGTCGGCAAGAGCGGTGGGTGACATCGCTGGAAAGAACAGAGCGGATTCGCCGCAGATCTCGCGATGAACCTCTGTGTCAGCGGCAGCAATGGGAAGGCCGCAGGACATTGCTTCTACCAAGGGGTGAGCGAATGACTCCGCGTAGGCGGCTGTGACATAAATGTGGGACGCATGATAGAGGTGATGCAGCCGGCCGTAGGGGATGGAACCGAGTTCGATCACACTCTCCGCCAGTCCTAGTTGCTGCACCAGGTGCGCCGCCGAATCAGCGCTGTAGGATCCTGGGTTCGAATCCGAGCGCAGCTTGCAGGTGAGGATCAGACAGACTCGCCTGGGCGCGAGCCGGTCGCGTAGCAAGGCGAGCGCCCGGATGAGGGTCTCGAAGTTTCGGTAGTAGTTGTAGTGGCTGACGAAAAGCAACCGCAAAGCGCTGTCAGACGCGTCGAGCGCGCGGCGGGCGGTTTCCGGAAGCGGAGTCTGGTCGGCAACGAACGACTCAGCATCGAAGCCGTGATGAATGGCCGCCACCTCCACTCCGGTCCAGTCTCGCAACTGGTTCGCAAACGCTGTGCTGGGCGCAACCGTTACGTCGGCCCGCCGAATCGACCAACGGGCGAACTCCGCCTTCAGTTCCGTGTCGAGCCAGATTTTGTAGTCGCCACGGCTGCGCAGGTCACGCAGAAAATCTCGTGAAGTATATAGGGCGTTACGGCTAAGAAGGATTTGTGGAACAGGAGAATTCCATAGCGCGAAATTGCCCGTCGAAAGCAACACGTCGGCGCGAGCCTGGCGAATGAGTTGAGGTAGTCGCCGCTGCTCAAACCAGAAACGCGCTGCAACGCCGCCGGGAGGGTCCTGTTCGATGATAGAGACTTGGCCGGAGTTTGCCAGTTGGGTGCGAAGAGCCGAACTGAGAAGCACTGTTACTCGGACATCGTCGCGTGCCGCAAACCGCGGCAAAACATTGCGGACGTAGGTGAGGCCGCCTCCCGCGCTGGCCGCGAGGGCATTGATAAATAGATGAATCATCGATTGGCGACAAGAGGGCCGGAAGCCGGCCGTAAGATTGGCGAATACGCGGGAGAGGGGTAACTCACTTCGACTTCGTCGGGGCTGGGGACCAGGTCTTTGAGAAGGAAGGCCATGACCCAGAAAAATACGCACAGGTGGTAGCCGACGGCGAAGAGCCAGTCCTCAAAGAAAGCGTGCACGAGTCCAGCCACCAGTACCATCGCCATGGGAATTCCGGGATGGTAAACGTTGGTAGTTCTCCTCATCCACAGACACATCTGCACAATCATGCGTACGACCAGGAACAAGAGGAAGACGAAAGGAATGACTCCGAATAGCCCCATGTACTCCATGATGGCCAGGTAGCTGTTGCCGTGCTCACGCAACGCGCCCGTGCTGGTGTAAATACCCTCCATCACGTCAAAGCTCGCACCGCCAGTCGCTTCCCCAACGTCGCTGGTACCGAAACCGGTGCCAAACCAGGGATGTTCCTTGACCAGCGCGATGCCCTGCTCCCAGGGATTCTTCCTGGACCCTAACAAACCTTGCTCTCGTTTGCCCTTGTACACGACGCTCTCCGTGGTGGAGGAAACAAACTCGCTGAACTGTTCCGGCCTGGCCACCGCGGCAATCGAAAGGAAAAAAACGCAGAGGAAGGCACCCCGCAAGAGCAGTCGCTGACGCCGGAGACAAACACAAAACACAATGGCTGAGACAGCAGCCGCGAGCAGGCTGGCACGCGAGAGAGAGGAGTAGAGCAGGCCGCCACACACGAGCAAGGCGGCGCCTCTGCGGTACCTCTCCACCGGGGTCTGGGCAACCACGAATCCCCATAACAGCAAGGGAATGATTCCCACCGCCATGACGGCGCCCAGGGAATTCGGGTTTCCCATAATCGCCAGTCCCATGAGGGCTCCCAGGGCGCAGGCGAAGACGACCACTTCCGAGGCGAGGAGCAGACCCCGCATGAATCGCTCTTCGCGGCCGACAATTGCCAGTCTCGCTCCAGTAGAAGCGTAGAGAAAGAGCAGGAACAGGCTCGCGACTTTTAGCAGGGCAACCATCGGAACGTTCGACATCATCGCCGAAGCGAGGGCCGAGGCGACACAAAACAAAGCCGCGAGATGCAACGCCGTGAAAGCACGTTGCCGCTTTCGCATCCACAAGAAAGCTCCCGCCGGAGCCCCAATGCCAAGGACAACCCACCGTACCGACCCGGCCAAGCCGGCCAGGAGTCCGGGGTCAGAACCGGCCCAAAGAAAGATCACCATGAGAAAGGGGAAGAAAACGACCTCAAAGCGCCAAAGCGTGGCCACAATAATCTCGATGAGGATCAAACCTTCGAGATAGATCGGAGTGCTGAAATAGAAGAGATATCGGCGCAGAAACAACAGCATCAGCAGGACGCCGCCTAGCCAGAGCACCACCTTCGTGAGGGGTTTCATGACAAGTCTCCACACGCAGCGAAGGCGGCTTTGGCAATGCCAGCGGCGCAGGCCTCCGGAGAATACTCCTGAATGCGCTGCAGACTTCGCTCTCCCATCTG
>JBEKWZ010000029.1:0-11279 GCA_049512555.1 Candidatus Sulfotelmatobacter sp.
TAACGCTGGATTGCCTCCTTCACCGATTCACTGGTGAACCGGTTCCACAGAAACGATCCCTGCAGGTAAGCGACGTGCGCCGCGGGATTGACCGTTCCCTTGGATCGCAGTCGCGCCCGTTCGTCGGGTGTCACTTGGATCCGAATCTCGTCGGCGATCGCGTGCGCGACCTCGCTCTGCAGCGCCAGTATGTCGGTGAGACCGCGCTCATAGCTCTTCGCCCACAAGTTCCGGTCGGTCGCGACCTCCACCAACTGCACCGTGATGCGCACTCGGTCGCCGACCTGTAGCGCCGAGCCCTCGACCACGCCATCCACACGCAGCTCACGCGCGATCTGGGACAACGGCGGATGGGTCCCCTTGAACCGCATCGCCGATGTGCGCGAGATGACTCGTAGTGCCTCGATCTGCGCGAGGTCGGTGATTAGCGCGTCGGTCATGCCGTCGGCGAAGAACTCCTGGGCTGGGTCGCCCGAGCGATTCTCAAAGGGCAGCACCACCAGCGATCGGATGCCCCTTCCCAAGCCGGACTCAGGGGCGCCGCCTGCCGACGAGGCGGTCAGGGTGGGCAATCCCCGACCGTCGTCTGAGGACTCCCCACGCAGCGCGCGAAGCAGGGCTCCCGCGTCGGAAAAGCGGCGCAGCGGTGCCTTTTCGAGACAACGAGCGACCACTGCCTCGAGCTCGACCGAGAGCCCTGGGCGCACAACGCGCAGAAGGGGCGCGGCCTCGTGCGCAATCTGGTAGAGAAGTGAGAGCACGTCGTCGCCGCTGAACGGACGCCTCCCCGTCGTCATCTCGAATAGGACCGCGCCCAGCGCATAGAGATCGGAGCGCGCGTCCACGGGGTCGTCTCGCACTTGCTCGGGCGACATGTAAGGCACGGTGCCAACCAGGGCGGAACCGCCGCTGATGGGGGCCGACTGCGTGAGGCTCGCGGCTCCGGGCATGACGCGGGCGAGGCCGAAGTCGAGCACCTTGGCGCGCCCGCGCGGCGTGATGACGATATTTCCAGGCTTGAGATCGCGATGGACGATGCCCTTCTCGTGCGCTGACTGGAGGCCCTCAGTGACATCGAGTGCGATGGCGCGGGCCCGGGTCTCGGGGAGCGGGCCGTTCGCCAGCGTGCGAGCCAGCGACTCGCCGGGCACGAACTCAAGCACCAAGAAGTCGACGCCCCTGTCGGAGTCGAAATCAAAAAGCGTCGCGATGTTGGGGTGGAGCAGTCGCGAAAGTGCCCGCGCTTCCAGCCGGAACCTTCGCTTCGAATCCTCGTCATAAAGCGCGTCCTGCTTCAGGACCTTGAGTGCCACCTCGCGCTCAAGTCGAGGATCCTCGGCGCGGAACACCACGCCCATTCCGCCTTCGCCCAGGCGTTCAACGATCCGATACCGGCCGAGCGTTTGACCGATCAAGGCGGTTCCGTGATCGGGTGGGGTGGCCAACATTCCCGAAGTCTATTCCGCGGGGCGGAACTGGGCAAGTCGACCGTCGCGGTACCAGGCGGGTTGCTTCGAGGGCTCAGCGAAAATTAGGCTCTGTCATTGAATCGTTCTGGAAGACGGGAGCAGGAAGCCCATCAGCCTCCCCTTGGCCGTGTAGGCGGCAAACCTGAGATGTTGTGATTCTTTGCACCGCGGCGATTGTTCCAGATTGACGGGCAACCCTTACCTTATCGATTAGGGAAGGGTTGCCGACCATCCAGCCAGAAATCGTCGCATCCGCGGCAAGGTGCGGCGCGGGCTATAATGGCGCGCACGCATGACCCTCACCTCGGGCGCGAAACTCGGGCCCTATGAGATCCAGTCGCCCGCGGGTGCGGGCGGGATGGGCGAGGTGTATCGGGCGCGGGATACTCGTCTGGAGCGCATAGTCGCGATCAAGATTCTGCCAGCGCATTTGTCTTCCAATCCCGAAGCCAAGCAGCGCTTTGACCGCGAAGCGCGGGCGATCTCATCGTTGAACCATCCCAACATCTGCACACTCTATGATGTCGGCCATCAGGACGGGGTCGACTATCTGGTGATGGAGTTTCTGGAAGGGGAAACGCTGGCCGACCGGCTGCTGAAAGGTCCGTTACCTCCGGAGCGGGTGTTGAAGTACGGAATTGAAATCTGCGAGGGGCTGGAGAAAGCGCATCGCGGCGGCGTGACGCATCGCGACCTGAAGCCAGGCAACATCATGCTGACCAAGACCGGGGCGAAGCTGATGGACTTCGGCCTGGCCAAGCCTAGTTCCCAGTCGGGTGCGGCTGCTTCAGACCTTACCCTGACCAGTCCCGTAGCCAGCCGTCCGCTGACCCAGGAAGGCATGGTAGTCGGAACCTTTCAGTACATGTCGCCGGAGCAGATCGAAGGGAAAGAGGTCGACGCGAGGAGCGACATATTCGCTTTGGGTGCGGTGCTCTACGAAATGGCGACTGGGAAGCGTGCGTTCGAGGGGAAGAGCACGACCAGCGTGATCGCGGCGATTCTGGAACGGAATCCTCCACCCATTTCCGCCTTGCGGCCGATGTTTCCGCGAGCGCTGGACAACGTGGTCAAAACCTGTCTGGAGAAGGATCCGGAAGAACGCTGGCAATCGGTCCGCGATCTGAGAACAAACCTGAAGTGGATCGCAGAGGGTGATGGTGCAGGCACCTCTTCCGCGGTAAAGCACAACCCGTGGCGCGAGCGGGCAGCTTGGATGTTGGCATTGGCATTGCTGTGCGGCCTAGCGTTTTTCGCTGCCGGCCATTATCGCGCCCCGTCAGCCAGTGATCCCGTACGGTTCTCTGTTAATCCTCCCGAGAAAGCAGTTTTTTCAGGACCTCCGAACCTAACGGTCCCTGTGCCTCAGTTCGCCCTGTCCCCGGATGGACGCGCCATGGTGTTTGTCGCTAATGCATCCGGAGCCGATCCCGTGATCTGGCTGCGTTCCGTCGATCAAGTGACAGCCCGCCCACTGCCCGGGACGGAGCATGCCCAAATTCCTTTCTGGTCTCCGGACAGCCGATGGATCGGTTTTTTCGCCGAAGGAAAGCTGAAGAAGATCCCCGTCGCCGGAGGACCCGTGCAGGTGCTCACGGACGTATCGGACGCGTTTGGGGGTTCGTGGAGTACAGACGGCAGCATCATCTTCGCAAAACTAAGCAGCGCTATTTTTCGAGTCTCCTCCTTCGGCGGAATCGTCACCGCGGTAACCAAGGTGGATACGATCATGAATGCGCACCGTTGGCCGCAGTTCCTCCCCGACGGCCGCCACTTTCTCTTCCATATTCAGAGTGGCGACCCCGAACATCGCGGTATTTATGCCGGCTCCCTTGACGGAGGGATCCAGAAATTTCTCGTCCACACTCAAAGCGGCGCCGTGTACGCCTCGCCTGGCTATTTGTTATATGTGGATGGGGACACACTGCTGGGGCAGGCGTTCGACGTCGCGCGTCTCGAAATCAAAGGCGAGCCGTTTACAGTCGCCGAGCATGTGGGTCGTTCCACTGGCTTCAGCATCGGTGCTTCCGTTTCCGACACCGGCATGTTGGCCTACGCTGCCGCCATTTTGCACCGGGGACGCCTGACGTGGTTTGACCGTGCCGGCAATTCGCTCAATTCGGTCGGGGTGGAGGCAGACTATAGCGATTTTCGGCTCTCCCCAAACGGGCAGACGCTGGCCGCGTCGCTGGTCGATCCCAAAGCGTGGAACCCCGATATCTGGCTGATCGACCTGGTGCGGGGTGGACCGTCTCGCTTTACCGTCGGGTCTGCTCTCAGTGCTGCGCCGGTATGGTCGCCCGATGGCGCCAGGATCGTGTTCCGGACGAATCGAAACGGGCAGACCGAGTTATTTGCGAAAAGCGCAGGTGGTGGCGGAAACGAGGAAGTTGTGCTCACCAATGAGACCCAGCATGCGGCCGGCATCGACTCGCCCAATCTCGTCTGTTCCGACTGGTCCCCGGATGGGCGTTATGTCATTGGCAGCGTTCCTCAGGAGTCGACCGGTGAGGACATATGGCTGATTCCCCTCAGTGGCGACAAGAAGCCGTTCAAGTTTCTAGGACCGCCCTCTGATCAGATACACGCGAACTTCTCGCCCGACGGGCGATTCGTGGCCTACACTTCGAACGAGTCGGGCCGGTTTCAGGTCTATGTCCAGACCTTTCCACTATCGACCAGAAAGTGGCAGGTCTCCACCGACGGTGGATACGAACCGCGCTGGCGCGGCGACGGGCGCGAAATCTACTATCTTTCCGAAGAGCGGAAACTGATGGCGGTCTCAGTCGGCGCTGGTCCGACATTTGCGATCCCTAAGCTGCTTTTTCAGACGCGAGTGCCCGAGGGCATCAGTTCGCGCCGTACACACTACGTCCCCAGTCGCGACGGCCAGCGCTTCCTAGTCAATACGCAGAGCCTCGATGCGTCGCCCAGTCCGATCACGGTCGTGCTCAACTGGCAGGCGGAGTTGAAGAAATGACAACTCGACGCAGACCCAAGGCTCTCGGGTGGATGCCCTCCTAGCCCGTAACCAAATCAAAAAGGAAAATGCGGTGGTTTAGGATATGCTCGTCACTCTGCCAACCATGCCCGAGTAACGGGCAAACCTTCCCTAATCCTAGTAAGGGAAGGTTTGCCGACAAACCGGGAGTTATCGCGTGGTCGCTCGGATCTACTCCTAAGGGCGGCTGCTTCCACGGCTCCAAAATGAGTGGCGTCCTCCCTGGGACTATAATGACGCGCAACGCATGGGGCTCACATCTGGGACCAAACTCGGGCCGTATGAAATCCAGTCTCCGCTTGGCGCAGGCGGCATGGGCGAGGTGTATCGTGCACGCGACACGCGGCTCGACCGGACTGTCGCCATCAAGATTCTCCCGGCGCATCTGACTGACAATCCCGAGGCGAAACAGCGCTTTGACCGCGAGGCGCGGGCCATCTCGTCGTTGAATCATCCCAATATCTGCACACTATACGACGTGGGGCACCAGGACGGGACGGACTATCTCGTCATGGAGTTCCTGGAAGGTGAGACGTTGGCCAGCCGGCTGGCAAAGGGCGCGCTGCCGCCTGAGCAGGTGTTGAAGTACGTAATTGAAATCTGCGAGGGACTGGAGAAAGCGCACAAGACAGGAGTTATCCACCGCGACCTGAAGCCGGGCAACATCATGCTGACGAAGACCGGCGCAAAGCTGATGGACTTTGGGCTAGCCAAGACAGTGACGGGTCCGCCGCCGTCTTCGGGACTGACTGCAACATTGGACGGAGCCTGGGCGGGCGAAAGCGCACGAGGTTCACAAAATCCGCTGACCGCGCGGGGCACCATCGTCGGCACGTTTCAGTACATGTCTCCGGAGCAAGTTGAAGGGAAAGAAGCGGACGCACGCTCCGACATTTTTGCGCTGGGCGCGGTGCTGTACGAAATGGCGACGGGGAAACGGGCGTTCGAAGGAAAGACCACGGCGAGTGTGATCGCCGCGGTGTTGGAGCGCGATCTTTCGCCAGACTTATTACGGGTAGGAACTTCAACACGACTGCACGCCCCACCGTGATGGAGATGGTTTAGCCGACCGAGGCTGACATCATTTCTCGGTCGGCACCAGGCGTTTCAGCTCTTCAAACCAGTTCAGCACGACGTTGATTTGAGTCGGTGCCTCCTCTGCTTGCTCGGCGGGCTTGAGCATCAGGAAACGCTGCCCGTCAGCTGAAACCGCGTAGTTGGGGTTCGTCAACGGGGCCGGTTCGTACCTTCCCTCGAAGAGCATCCGGGGCTTGCCGGCAGCGAAGCTGGGCTGCGTCGTTACGTCCACTGCCATCATCTTGTCACCGCTGCGGTAGAACAGTTCGCGTCCGTTCGGGTTCCACACCGGCTCCGTGCCGCCCTCGGTCGAGATTTGCCGCTTGCCTCCTGGACCCGGATAGGGCTGCACGTAAATCTCATAGTGGCCAGTTTCGTTCGATATATAGGCTAGCCAGCGTCCGTCCGGGGAAAACCGTGGCACCGCTTCGCTAAACGGTGTTCGGAGAAACGGCTGCGCTTTGCGATCACCGAGTCGCAGCACCCAGATGTCGTATGCCGTGGCCTGATTGACCTCAAGGAAAGCCAGCAGTTTCCCATCCGGGGACCATGACATCGGAACCTGGGCGTTTTCGCTGGTGTTCAACTTCTCCAGTCCGCCACTGCCATCGGCCAGTTGCCAGAAGATGTTTAACGGCCCGTCCTTGGTTGACGTAAAGGCTATCCGTTTGCCATCCGGGGTCCAAGCCGGGCTGCTATTCACATCCCCCTCAAACGTAAACCGGGTCAACGTTTCTCGGGTCAGATCGTACAGCCAGACTTGAGTGTCCCCTTCCTGGATGCCCACCGCTACTTGCCGACCGTCGGGAGAGAGGCGTGGAGCGACGTAACTGTGCGCAGGAGCTGCCAAAGGCTCTTCCACCCCGGTGCGACTCACCCACACCAGTCTGTGTTGGGCTGCATGAGTCCCCCCCGAAACATAGACCAAAGATCCCGTGGCGGAAAGATCATATTCGGCTGCTCCACTGACCTGGGATTGGAAAACGCCTTCTACCACGGGGACCGCTACGCCCGTAACCTCCAGCCGCCGGACATCGAACGGCACGGCCATCAGATTCCCCCCTTGCGCATAAACCAAGTGCCCGGAGGATGCGTAGCGGGGACTTGTCCCTTCGATCAGGTTTCGCCATTCGCCCGTCCCGACCGACTGCACCACAACCCGCGCGTTGCTCCAATTAGAGCCAGTCGTGCTCGCTGCATAGAGCAGTGCCTTGCCGTCGGGCAAGAAATCCGGCCAGCGCTGCCTGCCGTCCCCTTTTTCGACACGAGTCAGCGGTTTCGGAGCGCCTCCAGCATCCGCCACTTGCTGAAGATATGAGACTGCGGTGGGTGTGAAGGCGATCACGCCTTGGCCACTCCAACTGGCTCCGGCAGAAGTCGAAGCCTCGGCCAAGGCTTGCGCAGCTCCCCCGCTCACCGAGACCTTTTTCAGTTTTCCGTCGGCGTAGAACCCCAGCCATTTCCCATCCGGAGAAAAGAAGGGATCGACGGCTCCCTCCGTACCAGGAATAGATTTGGATTGCACACTATCCATCGCCCGCAGATAAATCTGTTGCGTGCCGCCCGGCTGATTCGTGGTAGCGACGTAGGCGAGGTGGCTCCCGTCGGGTGAAAGTGCCAAAGCCGACCGGCCCAATCCTGCTAGGTGCTCGCCTGCTGGCAGGGTTATTACAGCGCGGGTGACGGGTCTCGAAGGCGTAGGCTTCAGAATCCGGACCGCGACTCCCGCCAACGCGACCCCCGCAACAAAGAATGCCGCAGCCCATGGGAGCAGACGACGCGACGTCGGCCCAGCGACAAAGGAGGACGGCGCGTCCTGAGCCGCGTCCTGCGGCCCTCCCGAGAGCACTTCGTCGAGCGAAATGCGGGCATCGCCGATGTCCCGCAAACGCTGCTTCGGGTCCTTCCGCAAGCAACGTTGCAGAAGAACTCGAACGCGCATCGGTGTCGCCGCAGGTAGCTGCGACCAATCCGGCTCTTCCTTGATCACGGCCGCAAGAGTGTCGGTGACAGACTCGCCACGGAAAGCCATCTTCCCCGTCAACATCTCGTACAGCACGCAGCCAAACGCCCAGATGTCGGCCCGTCGATCCACCGGCTTGGCTTTCGCCTGTTCGGGGGACATGTACGCCGCCGTGCCCAGCAGGACGCCCGCCAACGTCGCCATGCGGCTCATCGTCGGCGAATTCGAAACGTCGGCCGATGCCGCGTCGCCTTCGATTGCCTTGGCCAAACCGAAATCCAGAACTTTCACAGCGTCGTCGACCGTTACTTTCACGTTCGCCGGTTTCAAGTCACGGTGCACTATGCCGCGCTCGTGCGCGTATTCCAGCGCGTCGCAGATTTGCTTCGCAATCGGCACCGCTTCCTCGATCGGAATTGGACAATGCCTGATGCGATCCGCGAGCGTCGGTCCCTCGACCAGTTCCATCACCAACGCATGATAAGTTTCGGAGTCTTCGAGACCATAGATAGAAGCGATATTGGGATGATTCAGCGATGCTAGAACTTTGGCTTCCCGCTCGAAGCGGGTCATTCGGTCGGCGTCTCGCGCGAACGCTTCGGGCAGGACCTTTATGGCTACGTCGCGGCCGAGCTTGGAGTCGTGGGCGCGATAGACCTCACCCATCCCGCCTGCGCCAAGCGGAGCGATGACTTCATAAGCCCCGATTTTCGCGCCAGAGACTAGAGGCATTGTGCGCGCAATTATAGTCCCGCACAGCACGTCGCAGAGGCCGCGCGATTCCGGATGGGTGGGTGGGCCGCACGTAAGTTGTCCAGAAACGGCGTTCTGGGAAATAGGTCCTCCCTTGTCGGCTTGTGTCCATCGATCGCAGAAACTCCTGGATAACGGGCAAACCGGAAGTTAACTGTTGTAACCAGGCGATTACACTCAAAACCCCCGGCCAGCGGGGTCAATGAGTGTAATGGCGATTTTTCGCCAGCTATCGGAGGGGGCGTGCTAGGGAGTTCCGGCCGAGTAGTGTTTAACGGTAACCTCCGGCCCAAGGTCGTGAAGTCTGTCCAGCAACCTACTCTCTTCATTTCTCAAGTACTTGTCAAAGAAAGCAAGCGTTACATCGACGGTTAGTGAGAGGGAATGGAGTGCTGCGGCTTCCGCTTCGGGATCGTCGGCCGATTCCATGAGTGGTACATCGGTGAAGCTGTTGTGATCACTGTCGGGTGCCTTGATTGTGACACGATAGCCGCCGTCCTGGCAGTGCCTGAGCTGTTTGTCGATAGCGGCGTCGTGCTGAACAATCGATTGATCGAAGTGTTGGCGAGACTCATGAGCGTCGGCGAGTTCCTTGTCGGTCGGGGGCGCAACGAAAATCTCCTCAAGCAAGAAGGGCTGGTTTGGTGGGTCCGCTCCCGGATAATTCAAGACTGCCCCCTCATCTGGTGCGCCATCTTCATTAACGCACGCTTTGATTCGACGATCCAACTGGCAGGCACGTCCAACAGCCCGGCCACCGATAGAGTGACCCACCGCTCCCACATGCGCCAAATCTAGTTTTCCAAACAACACCGAGCCTCGATCCTGATCAAGCATTGTGAGTTGATCGAGGGCAAATCTTATGTCAGCCGCCCAAACATCGTCTCTCTCTTTCTCCCACGCGAGGGCTTTTTTGGAAGCTTCCTCCTCAGAAATTTCGGGCGGCTGTGGTCCGTAAATACCCCATGAGATCGGCGACAGCGCGACTGTCCTGCCATCAGGAAACGCAACTACATTCACTTCGTAGGTATGCTGGATTGAAGCCACCACGTACCCGTGGCTAACGAGTTCTTCTATGAAGGCGGTGTAGTGGAATACTGGGCTCCCCAGCCCGTGAGAAAACATTAAGACTGGAAATCCAGCGGGAAGATTTCTCGCGGGAGTCGCACCTTCGACTGCGTTCGATGCTAGCTTGCCGGACAAGATCGCTGGCCATAGCTTCCCATCGGCTCCCGATAGTGCGTGATCCGACAGCTTGTTGATCGCGACTGCACCCGGCAAGTAGGGAGCGGGCTTACCGATCTTTCCTCCTTTCTCCGTGGGATACCAAACGTAGACCATCAATTCTCGCTTTGCGTCCGCATCTTTCGACAGAACCTCCCTGCGGGATCGATCTATCCAATCGAATCCGATTCTGCCAACAGCAAATAAGCCCGTGGGGCGAGGCAAGACAGGCACTGTAACTTTGCCGGGTGCCGCAAAAACCGTTGAGCACAAAAGGAGAGTTCCGACTTCTCTCCGAAGACAGTTCACCTGTTTGTCCTCCACGTGTTCAATTTCAAAAGCCTCAGTAAACGGGCGTGGCGCGTAGCCTTTCCTAGTTTCAGAAGAATGCGAATTTCTGGAAAAGGTTGTACTGATCTAACGTAACTGTTGTAATCAGGCGATTACACTCACCCCCCGCAGGGGGCATGATGAGCGTAATGGCGATTTTTCGCCAGTACCCTCCATAAGATGTTCGTATCCTTGGCCTTTGGCGTTAACATGTCCTTGCCGTGGCCAAGTTCCTCATCGAACTCGTTGTCGCGTTTCTGGCGATCCTCCTTTGGCAGCTCGTGGCCACGCTGCTTATGCGTGTGTTCGGAATCCGGTTGCCATTGCGACCGTTCGGTAAGGATCGAAAGCGTGCATCTCAACTTCTCACCCTCTCCCAGTGTGTCTGGGAGGGTGTTCTCGTCTACGGGTGCGGAATGTTCATTTCCCTGACCTTGTTCGACTACCTCGGTTGTAGATACGGGAATGCTCCATGCAGGGACCTCTCCCTAAATATTCGCGTTTATGCAGTTTTGTGGCCCGTGGTGGGGCTTTTTCTGGGTGCGATGCACGGAAGTGAGAACCGGACCCGTCGCGCTGCGGCAGGGCCTCCCGGAATTGGAAAGGTCGACCGTACTCCACCGGATCAATGAGTGAAATGGGGATTTTGCGACAGTTGGTTGCTAGACTCTGCCGCAGAGTCCTTGGCTGGATCAAGGGATTGGAACTAAACTCCTGTTCATGAGGCGCATAATGGCCAGACTCGGTCGTAGAATTCAGGTTCTTGTTTTCATCTTGCTGCTGCTCTCGATAACTACACCAGCGCACTCACGAACTGATGCGCAACTCGATTCGAGGCTGAGAGCGACCATTGCATCTGTGCGTTCGGCAAAATCCGCGAGCGCACGACAAGATACAGCAGAACAACTGCTGATTCTAACAAGCAAATCTCGCCCCGGTTCTGTCACCGACTCGACGGTAGCTGATCTAATAGCTCTTTTGGATGAACCTGATGACAGTGTGCGTGCCTTTGTGGCTGGTGCCCTGGGCAATCTTCACGCTAAAGCAGCGATTCCCAAACTCCTTGCCTTGCTGCCTACGGCGGATTGCCTCGAAGGAACACTGACTTCCGCGCGCCCGATTCGGTCTGCGTTGGAGCGCATGGGAGTGAACCCTCCAGCGCCTTCCTACAATGAGTGTTACAGACCGAAATGAAGTGCCAAAATCAGACCTCAATTCGACCAAGTCAAGCAAGACTGAATGAAGTCCAAAGAGGTAGATGTTGTGAACAGGCGATTACACTCAGAACCCCCGGTCAGGGGCATGATGAGTGAAATTGATTCCATGACAATGTCGGCTCCCGCACCCGGGTTAGAGTTGGAGGTGGCAAAACCAACCAACCGGCTCGGGAGAAAGGAGCCGAACGATGATCATTATAGGAGTAGATTTCCATCCCGAGTTTCAACAAATCGCTTTGCTCAAC